>NZ_JBHZPE010000035.1:0-52558 GCF_042787985.1 Peribacillus sp. YIM B13481 | reverse complement strand
ACTCTAATGAATATTTTGTCATAAAAAATAGCACCTCCAATTGTTAGATAGTGTCTAACAATTGGGGTGCAGTTCATAAAAGGCCTATAGATATTAATTTTGTTTTTCTTGCGTCTCAAGATACTGCCTTATTTTATTAAGATACTCTGGTCCATCCATTTGATCTTTCACGATCATTTCTATAAGGGAAAGTTTTTCGGCGTTCATTTCCTGAGCCTTCTTGATGGCATCATCCAGTTCTCCATTCGTCCTGACTCTCGCAGTGAAGGCCTCCTCGCCAAATGCTTCAGCTAGCTTTGTATATTCCCACTCTGGTATCTCGTTATATTTCTGTTTTTCTATATCGACTTTTACGTTTAAGAATTTTTCTATCGTATAGCCGTTATTGTTGAGGATAAACACGATGGGTTTGCAGCCGTTCACCAACATCGAGCTTATTTCCTGTGCTGTCAGCTGTATCGAGCCGTCACCAGTAAACAAAAGTACACGACGGTTTCTATCCGCTATACAAGCCCCAAAAGCAGCGGGTGTCGCATAACCAATACTCTGCCAGCCTCCCTGGGCTATATAGGTCGCCCCTTTTGGCAATCTAACCTGTGACATACCATAATAGAATGTTCCTGTTTCAGTGACCACAATGTCATGTTCCTTCAACATTTGCTGAATTCGAGGATAATAAGAGGCCGCTTCCAGTGGTGCTGTAGGGTCTTCGACCATTGTGTCATACGGAAACGAGGTTGTTCCAACAGATTCCTTCTGCCGGTAGCCAATTTCTTTGAGAGCATTTAGAGCATCTTCACCATTGATATTCATATAGCTGGCAACTCCCACTTTTAAGGAGTCAGGTTGAACCTCTATCATTTTCAGCGGATTTAGCTTTGCTGTACCTTTGGATGTATTGACGTCTGACCAAACAGCACCTACTGCAATGATGCAATCCGCTTCCTCAACGGCCTGAGCTACCTCCTTACTTCCAAAAGCTCCGCCGTATACACCAATATAAAGGGGATGACTCTCATCAAATACGCTTTTCCCCTGCATTAACGAAGCGACTGGAACATTTAACTGCTCAGCCAGTTGCTGCACGGATCCTTGCAAGTTATAACGAAGTGTTTTCATATCTACAAGCAGGACTGCTTTTTTTACAGCCTCTAACATTTTTCTTATTTGCTCCACTGCTGACTGCAATGCATCGTCATTCGTTTTGGTCTTATTTTGGGAAGGTTCGGTGTGGGAAATCACCGGTTTTGTAACGAGATCGATGGCCACTACCAAATAAACGGGCTTTTTCTTTTCCTTCGCAATTCTGATCGCTTCCGGTATCTCCCTAGCCGCGTTTTCTGGTGTAAGAATCGCTGTATAACTGGTGATATGCTCATAAACCTTACGGAAAACATCAAAATCTCCATCCATTAACGTATGATGGGCAAGCTCTTTCTCCTTTTGGATCATGGACTTTGGTGAGCCGACAATATGAATGAGCGGCACATTTTCACTGTACGCACCAGCGACTGCATTGCATGCACTCATCTCACCAACGCCAAAGGTGGTGATCAGTGCCGATATGCCCTTCACCCGGGCATAGGCGTCCGCTGCGTATCCAGCATTGAGTTCATTTCGTCCATTAATGAACTCAATCCCATCGTAATCTTCCAAAGTATCTAGCAATGAAAAATTATAGTCTCCGGGTACACCAAAAATCTCTGTAATGCCCTCTGCTTTTAAGCAGTCGTATAAATATTGTCCCAAGGTTCTGTTTCCAGCCAAGTCAATCACTCCTTCAATTGATTCATCTCTACCTTATTAATACCCAAACATAAGTAGGTTAACCGTATAAGTATCCATATAAATAAGAGCTGCCTTCGCTAACCTATTAATCTATTTTGAACTTTGATAAATGAAGTGGGTGATATTGTCCTGGAATGGTGTGGAAATCTTTAACCACTCAAAGGGAAGAGGATGCTTTTATAGGGGTTGAAGAAAATTCATTATTCCCAACCATTCCAAAAACGAACTGCTACCTCGGAGCTACTGCCTACTATAAAAATGCGGATTTCAAAAAAAAACGATTCAATTCCAAATCAAAAAGTCTGAAAATTCTTGATTCCACCTCTAACTTTGATTTATATTTGAATCAACCGAAAAATCGGACAAGGGGGAAAATGATGAGTGAAAACAATGTGAAAAGAGTTTTGGAAACCATCATCAGCACATCGAATAATAATATTACCGTGACTGATGAAAGGGGATTCATTTTATTTACGAATCCTAACCATTGGTGGATTTATGGAATTGAACCCGACCATTATCTTGGAAAATCCGTATATCAGCTCGAAACGGAAGGAATACTTACGCCTTCAATATCTGCCATGGTATTGAAAGAGAAAACACCTGTTCAAATCATGCAGCATACGAAGACAGGAAAGATTGTCATGTCGACTGCCTATCCCATCTTTGATGATGATGGTGAATTGATTCGTGTCGTCAGTTATGCCCAAGATCAAACTGAAATCAGAAACCTTCAGGACCAGTACGGTCAATTGGAGAAAAAGATCCAAGAATATCAATCGGAGGTCGAGGAACTGAGGGAACAGGAGGAGCTAATCTATCGCAGCAAGGAAATGCGGCAAATCGCCAAAACGATACTCCGTGTTTCCAAAACGGATGCTACTGTCATGCTTCTTGGGGAATCGGGGGTGGGCAAGAGCGTTTTCGCCCGCCGGCTACATAATCAGAGTTACCGCAGCAAAGAGCCATTCATCGAAGTCAACTGCAGTACCATTCCAGAAAGTCTCTTTGAATCTGAAATGTTTGGATACGAAGCGGGATCCTTCACCGGTGCGCAAAAGCATGGTAAGCAAGGGCTGATTGAACAGGCAGACAATGGAACCTTATTTCTGGATGAAATCGGGGAGCTCCCCCTGGATATGCAAGTGAAATTATTAAATGTCCTACAGGAGAAGACTTTTAAAAGGGTGGGCGGAAAAAAAGAGCATAAGATAGATTTCCGGCTTGTAACCGCAACGAATCAAAACCTTGAGGAAATGGTCGAAAAGGGTACATTCAGGCTCGATTTGTATTACCGCTTAAATGTGATTCCCGTCCATATACCGCCTTTACGGGAAAGAAAAGAAGATATTGCCATCTTAATCAATCATAATCTCGAAATCATCAACAAGAAATACAAAACAGATAAGAAGTTGCATCCTTCCACTTACGAAATCCTGATTCAGCATAAATGGTCAGGGAACGTGCGTGAATTGGAAAATCTGATTGAACGGGTCATTCTGACCTCGGAAGACTCCATCATTTTCCCAGGCTTCCTCCCTTCCCATTTCCATGGACAAGTATCTTTGGAGAAAAAAGATGATACCTTAATGATCGACCAAATGATGGTTGAGGATCGTGATCTCAAAACCGCTCTTGAACAAGTGGAAAAATGGATGATGATGAAAGCGAGTAAACAATGTAAATCCACATATGAAATGGCAAAATTCTTAGGTATAAGCCAGCCTTCAGTCGTTAGGAAAATGAAGAAATATAAAGGTCAATTACCCATTACGTAAAAGTAAACTAAAAGAATATTTCACTGCAATCTAATAGGAGACCTTCACATGAAGGTCTCTTATTTCTCTTATTTCTCTTATTTATTTGACACGCCTGCCGAGTCAAATGTTGCCATTTCTTTAAGGACCAATGTCGCTGCCTTTAGGATCGGGTATGCCACTGCGGCCCCTGTTCCTTCTCCGATTCTCATTCCTATATCGAGGATCGGCTCCTTACCAAGCAATTGTATGGCTGTTCTATGACCTGGTTCAGCCGATCGATGTCCAACAAACATATAATCTGCTGCATGTTCAGAAATGAGGTTGGCCAATACAGCGGCCGTGGTTGTAATGAAACCATCAACAAGAATGGGTATACGGTTATTCGCTGCAGCGATCATGGCCCCTGCCATACCTGCAATTTCGTATCCACCGATTTTCATCAAAATATCGATTGGATCATCAGGACTAGGTTTTCTTAACGAAATCGCTTTTTCAATTATTCTTTGCTTATGTAAAATGCCTTCAGACTTCAAACCTGTTCCCTGTCCCACTAGCAATTCGGAGCTTTTCCCGCTTACGACGGAAATGATGGCGGAACTGGATGTCGTATTTCCGATTCCCATTTCACCAAGAATCAGGCAGTTCACTCCACGGGCAATCATTCTCTGTGCACGATCATATCCAATTTCAAGCGCTTGAAGTGCTTCTTCCTTTGTCATCGCATCTTCTTTATAAAAGTTTCTAGTTCCACGGCGGACTTTTCTCGAAGTTAATTCCGGAGCCTCGATATCTGCATCGATCCCTATATCGACAATGTCCAAGTAAGCATCTATCGCACGGCTGAGTACATTGATGGCGGCTCCATCATTCAGGAAATTGAGTGCCATTTGTTCCGTCACTTCTTTTGGATATGCCGACACCCCTTCTTCCGTAATTCCGTGGTCGGCTGCAAACACGATAACACCCGGTTTAGAAATGTCCGGAAAGGCCTCTCCTGTCATCTTGGCCAATTCAATTATCCATTCCTCAAGTCGTCCTAAGCTTCCCTGAGGAACCGTCAGTGAATCGACATGGCCTTTTACCTGCCGTCCCATATCCTCATCCAGCATCGGGATGGAAATGGCGGCTAACCCATTCGTCATATTAAAAACCTCCATAATCCAAAATGAAAAACCTTAACCATCGGAAAAGGTTCTTATCCATCATTTTCTATAAATACAACTTAGTCAATATAATTATCCTTTAAACTTTAACATGTGTACACACTAAGATCCATTTACTTCGGGACCCCTATTTCATTTAATGGATAGATGCGAAATTCCACTTTGCCCACAAGTGATTCCTCTGAAATAAAACCAAATCTTCTTCCATCCCAACTTTTCCTGCGATTGTCCCCCATGACAAATAAGTGACCAACAGGTACCTTGGATTTCCCAAGTAAATCATTCAGGGTGAAATTCTCCGTCAGATTTTCTTCAGGTGGAATTTCCTCTTTTTTCGTTTTCAAATATGGTTCTGTATACTCTATTCCATTAATAAACAGCATATCATCCTTCATTTCGATACTGTCACCTGGTAAACCGATCACCCTTTTTATATACTTCGCATCTGCGTCCGGTGCATTAAATACAACCATATCGAAACGTTCTGGCTTTCCGATTTTAGTTACCACGATCCGGTCATCGTTTTCATAAGTCGGCTCCATTGATTTACCCTTGACGGTAACTGGCGTAAATAAAAACTGTTGGCAAATAAACACGATCATAAAAGCGAATAAGATAGATTTCAACCAAGAGAACACTTCAGTTTTCATATCATTCTTCATAGCGACTCCCTCCCATCTATTGTGAACGGCTAACATTTGAAACCAATGCATGCAGCGTCAAGACCAATTTTTTAGCTCTGTTACTCCCTGTATGCTGAGTTTTGCCGGTCGGTGTTCAGAGGAGATATTCTAAAAGAAATATATGGAAAAATTGTAACATATCCATTTATCGCTTGCGAGAATTAATCATTTTTATTAACTGGGGCGCAAAGCAAATCTAAAAATATATCGAAAAAAGGATAGCGAATTTCAGCTATCCTTTTACTTGGTATCTAATCCTTGCTCCAAAAATCCTTTTATGGTGGACCTTAGTATTTATTCCAAGTCAATAAAGTATCTAGTGGCAAACGGACTTTTTCAAATCCTGCTTTAGTTCCTTTTCCAAGGGAGATTAACATGACAGGTTTGAAGTTTTCCGGTACATTGAATGCATCCACAAATTTGGCTTCATCGAACCCTCCCATAGGGACTGTATCGTATCCTTTTGCTTTTGCTGCTAACATGATCTGCATGGAAACCAAGCCACCGTCAATCATGGCTACACTTAAAGCCTTTTCAGCAGAAAAGTTACCGTAATTATGGATGATGGAAGCTACAAATGGCTCTTTGATTTCATTCTTCATGATCCCTTTATCCACCAATTCACCATAAATTCGCTCTGCATTTTTGTAACCTTCTATATCAGCTAAAACGGCAATGACCGCAGAGGCATCAACAATTTGTTGTTGGTTATTTGCGATGGGCAGCAATTCTTGTTGGGTTTGCTTATCTTGAATCACAAGGAATCTCCATGGCTGTAAGTTTGAAGAAGACGGCGCTTGAATTGCAACCTCCAGGATTTCTCTAATTTCTTCTTCAGTCATCACGTATTCAGCATCGTATTGGCGAACAGATCTCCGTTCTTTTGCGACCGTAAGGAAGTCTGTATCAGTAAGGACCTTCGGCTTTTCTAGCGGTATATTCAATTCTTTCGATTTATTTAGGTACTCTTCTTTACTCATTGTATTTTTTGTCATTTATAATGACCTCCATTTAACTGTGTATATTACAGGAACAGTATATTACGATTACTGTTCTTTTGTCAAATACAGTTTAAGAAAAACGAAACCCTATTAGTTTCGTTTTTCACTTTAAGATTTTGATAGTAAATCAGCAATCGTCTTTTGTTCCAAGCCTTGTATAATCCAGCTCTCCATCTCGTTTTTCAAACCGCATAAAGCGTCGCGAGAAGAAGGCTGAAAGCATTTTTTATCATTCACATCAAGGAAGCCCTTTGAAAAAGGTTCGGATTTAATTGCAGCGTATATATCTGCAAGTATGATTTGTTCGGGATTTTTGGCTAGTGAATATCCGCCATCCCTGCCTTCTTTAGCTTGAATCAGCCCTGCCTTAACTAAATTACTTAATATTTTTCTGAGAAAACCCGACTCCGAATCAAGCTTATCGGCCAATTTAGCACTATTACATAATCCATCCTGATCTGCAAGAACGAGCAAAGCTTGTACTGCAAGACTAAACCACATTATACTGGATACCTTTTCAGACATTTCTTTCACCTCTCCTCTACTTTAAACTATTTTTCAATGAATATAAAACGCTGCATCGAACAATTCTTCCTAAAACCTCTTTTAAATGAACCAGCCATGCGGAAAAGCTTGCATACCCTTTTAGACCGATCGGAGTTTTTCGGAGCAGTGATAGTAATGGGAAGTTGAATCTGTCACCAAAATGAATGGATAAACACAGTACTCCCACTTGGCGTATTTTATATCACCTTCCATTAAATGCTTTTCCCCATTTTACAAAAACCAGGAAAAAAAATGGACTAGTTATTTGTCCAAAATAGGTTTTTTGGGAATATGGTAAACTAACTTAATAGAATTTTCACTCAGGAAGTGTTAATGATTGATGCTAAAGACCCTCTCATCACGACTATAAGCTGGTTATTGGCTTGGAACGGAAATTAATGATCATGGCCCTCTTGGTTTTGTTCATAGCTGCTTCAGAGTATGTCCATTCTTGGGTGGTCGGTAAAATTTTCAAGATGGGGAAAGGGGGATATCATCACCTTGACATTTACAGGAGGAATGCGAAGCATCAGTGCAGGATCCGTTCTTGCGACTACCTATTTCCCTGCTGCCGTCGCTGTACCCGTTGTACTTGGTATGCTTTTTAAGCAAATGCTCGCTTCCTTTTTTGGCTTCATTATGGAGAAGCATTCCACCGTTGTTCGAAAGAAGGGTGATCAGTGAAAGATTATTTCCTAAGCATCCCTTTTCCCTTTCATTTAATTTCCAATTATAATAGACTAGTGGAACTTATTAACATGATTATCCATAAAAAATAAACAATCGGAGGTAATAAAGATGAAAATTGTTGCAATAGTGGGAAGTATTCGTAAAGAGTCTTACAACCTAAAGCTTGCCAAATATATTCAAACTAGATATCAAGATCGTTTTGATCTCGAAATCTTAAACATTCGGGACCTTCCTTTTTATGATCAAGATATTGAAAATGAGCCTCCTGCAGTCGTGAAAGAATTTAAAAGCAAAGTGGCTGATGCAGATGCAGTCCTATGGGTAACGCCTGAATACAATGGGACGATTCCAGGCGTATTGGGCAATGCCATCGATTGGTTGTCACGTGTGGATAAAGTCTTGATTGGCAAACCTTCATGGATCATGGGTGCGTCAATGGGACAATTAGGAACGGTTAAAGCTCAATTGCATTTACGTGAAATTCTATTCGCTCTAGGCATCTCCTCCCCGCTCCTTCCCGGGAATGAAGTATACGTCGGAGCCGTGCATGACAAAATCAATGACGAAGGCAGTCTTACACATGAGTCGACTGTCCAGTTTATCGATACGGTCGTCGATAACTTCATTAGCTGGTATAATCATCATACTCGTTAATGCTTTTAAGACAAGAATCCCAGCAGATCGCTCCTGCTGGGATTCTTGCTGCTTCATTCATGAGTTAAATGAGCCTTGATGGCAGTGCTCCTTCTCGATTTAAATCCTGCCTTTTCCAGGCAGATACATTCATCCTCTTCCAGCTTGGAATGAAGGATATTTCGTCATCCCGCCATCAGCAAATAAAGTGATGCCCGTTACATAACTGGATTCTGAAGATGCCAGCCATACGGCAACCGCGGCAATCTCTTCAGGCTTTCCGATATACCCCATTGGAATCATGCTTTCCAGATCCTTTTTCTTTTTGGGATCTTCAAGTTTGTCGGCATTAATTGGCGTGGCGATGGCTCCAGGTCCAATGCTGTTCACACGAATCCCTTTCGGTGCATATTCAAGCGCCAGGGTTTCCGTAAGCAACTTCACACCGCCCTTGCTTGCCGCGTAATGTACGAATAAAGGCCAGGGAATCATCTCATGTACACTGGACATGTTTATCACATTCCCTTTAACATTGTTCTCGACAAAATACTTGATCGCTTCACGGCAGCCTAAGAAATTACCGGTTAAATTGGTGTCAATTACCC
This sequence comes from Peribacillus sp. YIM B13481, assembly GCF_042787985.1. Lineage (NCBI taxonomy): Bacteria > Bacillati > Bacillota > Bacilli > Caryophanales > Bacillaceae > Peribacillus > Peribacillus sp. YIM B13481. The sequence continues at coordinate 43,689 of NZ_JBHZPE010000035.1, read as the reverse complement.
TATTCCAGTCGCTTAACGGCATCTCGTGAGATGGAACGGCATTTTCTACTCCTGCATTATTAATGAATATATCAAGTTTCCCGAATTCCTTTACCGCAGATCGAACAATGTTAATCATATCTTCTTCAACCGTGACATCACATTTCACTGCAATAGCTTCCCCACCACTGTTTTTGATTTCTTCCAATACACTGTCCGCTTCCTCTGATTTAGTGCGATAATTAACCACGACCTTTGCCTTTTCCTGAACAAAGCGAATGGCCATCGCCTTTCCTAAACCAGTGGATGAACCGGTTATAACAACGACCTTACCCTCTAAATCTGTATACATTTAATCACCCTCCAATTAACTTTTTGCCAATCCGAGCATAATCCCGGCTATGATAATCAAGATAATTCCTATAACGATTCCAATTAGTTGGCGCTTCGTTTTCTTTTCACGTAATATGATGATCCCGCCGAGAGTTGATATGACTATGCCCATTTGAGAAAGGGAAAAACTCGTAGCCACTCCAACACGGGGCTGGGATATGAATAAAAACATGTTCCCTGCAGCCCATATCAGTCCGGGAATTATATTGCGGATCGTATATTTGTTAAACGGTTTATGTTTAAAGGTCAATAATAGACCGCCTATCACCATCCCGATCGCTTGAGGGAACAATGCTGACCAGCCATTAACATTGAAAAGCCGGGCTACGACCACATAGACCAAATAACCGAACGTCGAGATGAGGAGAATAATGATTCCTTTTTTCAAGTTTCCCGATTTGCCCTCTTTTGATTCTTTATCTTCCAAGGAGGTCAAGACAATTCCTATAATAATGAAAACTAGTGCCAAAACGCCTAAAATGACCGCTTTCATAGTAGACCATTCGTGAAAAACAATGACCCCGAATAAAGTCGTTGAAATGAGCTGTAATCCAGTTGATATCGGCATCGTTTTGGAAACACCCATTAAATCAATGCTCTTAAGCTGATTAGCTTGTCCAACGGCCCAAAACAATCCAGAAACGATCCCGACGCCAAACACCAAAAGTGACAACTTGATATCGGCAAAAATATAAACACCAATTGAAAAAATCAAGGCGCCAATCGTTGTACCTAGTGTTTGACTATAGGGTCCCCCCCCAAGTTTCACATTAAATAAAACGATGCTTCCCCAGAATAATGCAGGCAAGAGAGCTAATAATATATCCATCTTCAACCCCCATATTTGTATGTACTAACGGAAATTTCATTTTATATTCTCTTAATATGTTGTTCGCATTATTTGAATTGAACCTCGGTAATTTTATCCAGTTCCCGCAGAAATAGTGTTCAACACAAAAAGGGCTGCAGTCTCAGCCCTTTTTGACGATAGTGATATTAATTGCAGCTACCCACCATGTTATGATGTTGCATGTCCATTTCCGAATCATCACTACCTTGAAATAATCACTTTCATAAACAGCCGTCGTTCCGATAAAGATGAGGGAGAACAAGAGAGTCAGAAAGAAAAGGAGCAAATCCCCTCCCACTTTTTGTTTCTTTTACATCCTCTCTCTTTATATAAAAAGTCACAAAGAATATACTGGGAAGGTATTCAGATTCATCGAAATGATCATGAAAGTTTGTGAATCAAGAGCCAGCATGACCCCAAGCATGGCTCCTATCAGTGTTGTTGATAGAGACTCCATAACCGCTGTTAAACCGAATGGCCTTCCGCTATTGATGCTGCCACTGCACATATTGAGATGGCCAGAACGGTAAAACCGCAGCTTGCCGGGCAACAGGAATGGCAGCATTAAACTTGCCGTTATGCTTAACATCATGACCATGCATTTACCCAGGCTAACACCAATATGATTATGGTGAAATACTCTAGTTAGCAAATGCAAAATCCAGTAGCCTATATGTTATGAAAGATGAAGTATCCTTGCACCTTACTGAGCAATAATAGTTATTGTGAATTTAATGAGTTATTAATGAATGATCTTATTATATCGGGGGCGTTAGTTTGAAAAAAGACAGCCGTAGTGCTGTCTTTTTAATTATGAGATTATAAATAATATACGAACAGAGCCCAATAAAAAAGCAAACCATATGTAGGTTTGCTTCTTTTCTTAGATGATGGAACTTACTTCTTCAAATGATAGGGAACTGTCGCAACAACTACATTTCTTCTATAAAGCAAGTAGGCCTTAATCAGTAAACTTGATTGGTTATGAAGAATATTGTGCCAGCCTTTCTTCGGAATAAATTGCGGGATTATTACCGTAACTTTATAGTTGGATTCACTCGCTTTATGTTCAACTGTATCCACGAATTTAGTTAATGGCTGTATGATACTCCTGTAATAAGAGTTTAGTGTGACGAGTCTAACATCTGGCTGCCACTTTTTCCACTTTTCTTCAAATTTCTTTTCATCTTCTCTTTCAAAAGCAACATAAACGGCAATGACCTGATGTGCTGATAGAGATTTAGCATAATTTAAAGAGTTCTCAACCACATGAGTTATACCGGCCACAGGCACAATAATGATATTCCCTTCTATTGGCAAGATGGGCTCACAAGTTGTAATCCTTAGCTGGTCTCCGACTGCTTCATAATGCTTCCTAATTCGATGAAAAATTAAAATGATGATAGGTAAAAAAATCAAAACAGGCCAAACCTGAGTAAATTTGGTTAAAAAGAATATCATCGTGACGATAAAACTAATAGTGGCACCAATTGAATTAATGGTTAATTTCATGATCCAGCCTTTTGGCTTTTCGCGTATCCATTTGACAATCATCCCGGTCTGGGAAAACGTAAATGGAATAAATACCCCTACCGCATAAAGTGGAATAAGATTTTCTGTATGTCCCCCAAATGCGACTATTAAGATGATGGATGCAAGTCCTAGTATGATAATTCCATTGGAATATCCTAATCGGTCCCCTCTAATCGTAAACGCCCTTGGTATGAATTTATCTTTTGCAAGATTCACCGCAAGCAAGGGGAAAGCGGAATAGCCAGTATTGGCAGCAAGAATCAAGATCAATGCAGTCGTACCTTGAATGAAGAAATACATGAAATTCCGACCAAAGATCTCTTCAGCAATCTGCGAGACGACCGTTACCTCTGCGCTAGGAACAATGCTTAAATAGTAGGCTAAGAATACGATTCCCGTAAATAATACAGCCAGTAAGGAACCCATAGCTATTAAAGTTTTTGCAGCATTATTCGGAGCTGGGTCTTTAAAGTTCGGAATCGCATTGGAAATCGCTTCGACTCCTGTCAATGCGGAACTTCCTGATGCAAATGCTCTTAGCAGTATGAATAAACTGATGCCCGCTACTGGAGTCCCGATTGGCGCGTGTAATTCCGGTGAGACTCCTCCTGTCAGGATTTTGTAAATTCCTACACCAATCAAGATGAACAATGCTAAAACGAATAGATACACCGGATAGGCCAAAACAGAGGCCGACTCCGTAACCCCTCTTAGATTAAGGATGGTAAGCAGAAATACAAAAACGATGGCTATGCCTACATTATATGCATGAAGGCCGGGAAAGGCGGACGTGATAGCATCCGTACCTGCAGAAACACTTACAGCTACAGTTAAAATATAATCGACCAATAAGGATCCTCCAGCTATCAACCCTGGATTGATACCTAAATTGTTTTTTGAAACCACATAGGCTCCCCCGCCATGAGGATAAGCAAAAATGATTTGTCTATAGGACAAGATCAATGCAGCCAACAGTAACAATACTCCGATGGCGATGGGTATGGAATACCAGAATGCCGCAGCACCGACCGTGATCAGAACGATTAATATTTGCTCCGGTCCATAAGCAACCGAAGACAAAGCATCAGAAGATAATATCGCCAAAGCCTTGGTTTTGTTAAGCTTTTGATCACCTAGTGCATTTGATTTTAAAGGTCTCCCGATCAAAAACCTCTTTATAGAAGATAACATCAAGAATTCACCACCATTTTTAAGTTATAAGTTTATGTTACCCAGCTATAGAAAAAACAAAAAAAATGGAAAAATGCCCACAAGTCATAACTAAATAGACCTGTAGACATCCACTTTTTTGTCTAACAAGCTCCACCTTCCCTCTCATATAACGCTTACGAGGTTAGCTGTCGGATTCGGACCTAAGAGTAGCCCTACCTTGAAAGGATTCACCCCTTGGATTGTTAAAATAATCCCATACCGGACCCCCCGTACCATAAGGTTTAAGCGATTTAGAAATACGAAACTGTTGATTATCATACTCCCGTGAAATGGAAAAGTAAATGAAAATTTTGCACAGTAAAATAATAATTTATTTTAAGTGAGGCTTTGTTCTGACGTATATAACATAAGTCATCCAAGTGCATGATTCGAAGGTAGGAAAAAGGTGAATAACTTGTTAAAAAAGAGAAACTTCCCAATCAATTTTTAAGAAATGAAAGAACAAAAACGGTGGGTCCTTAAAAGGGAAAATTACCGAATTACGAAACTGTTTAAATCTCTAATTTATTAACGGTTCACCTTTCTTATTAAAAGGATCTGCCCCCGCTTGGATAGGTTTGCAATATATAAACTCCACGCTGAAAATCAAAAATTCGCTTCTTGAAATCCACTTTGATTTCCATCCAAAGGGGCATTCTTTGATTCTAATCAGTTCCTTCCTTCTTGAATTGTTCCCAAATTGCTTTTTTTAAAGACAAAGTATTTCTGGCCAATATAGTTCAGTACTGTATAAAAGATTGTTCCGATAAGTACAGCCACATTTTGCTGAATGGAAAAATGAACGGATGCTTCCAAGGATCCTGCAATGGCTTGTCCTAAAGAATAAGCCGCGGAATAACAAATCAGGATGACGCAAAAGAAACGGGCAACCCCTCTCCGCCAATCTATATCGCTTCTAAAAGTAAAAGTCCTGTTCAACAGAAAACTCGTTACTGCTCCCATACCATTGCCGAAAAAGGTAGAGATCCAGTAAGATAATTCAAGAACATTCATGAGAAAAAGCATGATGGAAAGTCCAACCCCTGTATTGACCATTCCAACCAATAAAAAGCGGATAAAGGAGTTAGTGTGTTTTAGATAGTTTTTCAATACTTGTCCGTTCATTATCTAGTTGCTCCCGTTTATTTAAATCGAGCGGATTAAATAAATCCAGATCCACAATATATTTAGGCCGGCGTTTGGATTCATTATAGATTTTACCGATATATTCCCCAATCAAGCCGACAGCAATCAACTGGAGTCCGCCGATCAACCAGATGGAGGTAATTAATGAGGTCCAACCAGTTTCGGTCTGCCCAAAAAACTTTAACCATAAAAAGTATGACCCAAAAAGTAAGCTAATGAAAAAGGAAAGACATCCTAGCCATAATACAAGCCGGATCGGTGTTACTGAAAAGGAAGTAATGCCATCAAGAGCAAAAGCAACCATCTTCTTAAATGGATATTTCGTTTCCCCTGCCAATCTTTCTTTGCGGTCATAATAAACAGAGTCCGTCTTAAACCCAATAAGCGGGACGATTCCCCGTAAAAAAAGATTCGTTTCTTCAAATCGTTCCAACTCCACGATCGCCCTTTTGCTCATTAGCCGGAAATCTGCATGATTATAGACAAGGTTGACCCCCATTTTGTTCATCATTTTATAAAAGCCAGTTGCAGATGTTCGTTTAAAAAATGAATCAAGGTCCCTTTTTTGGCGGACGCCATATACAATTTCACATCCTTCAGTGAATTTCCGAATGAATTCAGGGATGACTTGAATATCATCTTGTAAATCTGCATCAATTGAAATCACACAATCCGAGGCTTCCTTGGCTGTAAACAATCCGGCAAGGAGTGCATTTTGGTGGCCTGCATTCCGTGAAAGCTTTAGTCCACGAACATATTCATTGTTAATCGTTTCCTTATATATGATCTTCCATGTTTGATCTTTACTTCCATCATCAACCAATAGAATTTTACTTTGACCAGACACAACATTTTCTTCGACTAAACCCCTCACCAATCCACAAAGCTGGGAAATGGTATCCTGCAAAACACTTTCTTCGTTATAACAAGGTACAACAATCGTCACTATCGGTGAATTCACAATATCCCCCCCTTTTCAAATGACTCTGTATAAATGAATTTTCCAAACGGTCCCTTTCTTTGTGAAAATCCTATCCAGTTCCAACCCGTTTTCCTTCGCGTTGTTGATTGGTACGGCAGAAAATATATACTTGCCGCCTAATCCTTTAAACGCATCTACATTAATCTCCAAATTATCCAACTCTTTCTTCGAGCCTTTTTTGAACATATAATGCTTACCAAGCTCATCGGCAAATAGGTAACAACGTCCTCCCCATTCATCAAAGTAGATTCTGATGTTTTTATTCTTTGCCAATTCGTTTTCAATTATTTGACGAAATTGATGTTTGTATGTAAGCGGATAGAAATTGTTATAGCTATCGAGCGTGTAAAACCCATTAAATTGGGCGATAGCAGGATGTAGACCGATGCTTGCAACCCGATATTCTTCCTGTGGGAGGCCAATATGCTCTTCTATATCCTGAAAAAGGCTTTCTGCATAGAACTCTTTAAAAGATGGTTTTTTATTGTTAGTGATTTCTTCATTGAAACCCATTAAAACCATGATTTGAACGGCAATGAAGATTAAAAGGGTTTTCTTAGCAAATTCACTGTGTTCCCAGATGATTTTTATGGCGAGGGCAAACCCCAAGTAAATCACCATCGGCCTTAAAAAGTGAAATCTGGCAAAATTAAAAGTATCCAAGGTATGGAACCTTTCTGTTAAAGGAAGCCAGCCTTTATAAAACCAAAATGCATACCATGCGGAGAGCATAAAATTCAAACCGAACAAAAAAACAAAAACCCTTTCCTGTCTCCACAGTTTTTTGATCAAAATAATATAAAGGGCAAAAGCTGTAATCGGCAGGATGATAAGCGCATGTACAGTCATGACATGCGTATGTCCAAGAACGAAATTTTTGAAAGTAAGCTTAATGACCCACTCGAGCGGTAGCCTTGCGTGAAAATATTCATCCCTGCTGTTTGGCTCCGAATCAAAAATGAAAGAAGCAATCAAACGATACTCCACAAGACCAAAAATGAAGGTCATATAAACGATTGAAAGAAAAAACCTTAAATTCCAACCTTTTCTCCTAATCACATCCGTTATCCAAAGAAGGCCCATTGCAACCAGGAAAAAGAAAAAGCCAAGTACGATGCTTGAATATAGAGGTAAAAGTGTAAGGACCAAATAATTCTTCCACGAGTGGTCCTTGTTGCGGATATTCAAAAAAGCCCAAAGGGCTAGCGGCATCCCAAGCGTGCTGAGCATTCCCGATGGCCAAAATGGAGTAAGGGCAAAGGCTAAGGATGTTCCAACCCTAATCCATCCCGATTGGCGCCCTGTAATGAAATGTTTTTTTAATAGGATATACATACCAAAGAAAGCAATAAATCTTGTTAATGCCTGGCTTATTGCATATGCAACCATTGTCGGAAAAAGGGCATGAAGCCACACGATAATACTGAATTCACTGCCAAACGCATTTCGGGGCAGCCCATTCATAATCTGTGGAATTTTGGCGTTTATTGAACCAAATAACTCACCGCTTTCTGAAAGCACTTTATACCAGGCAAGGTTGGAATCCAAATTATCATGTACACGAATATGTGCATTTTCTCCAAGGATGAGTAGAGGAGAGAGATATAAAATTATGACGAGTAAAGCAAAAAGGATTTGTTTTCGCTCTTGATTTTCAATTGGCAAAATATACACCTCTTGACGAAATTCATATATCCATAATATTTACTTCAATGGTAAATCTATTCTTTTTCAGGGATTTATTTTCACCTTTTTTTGATATAGGTCAACCAATGACTACATAAAATGAAGGGTAGAACAAAAAGCGGAATAAAAGAACCTTAAAAAGGGGCTAGGCTATGATAAAGAAAGCCGTAATTCCAGCAGCCGGTTTAGGAACACGATTTTTACCTGCTACAAAAGCTCAACCAAAGGAAATGCTGCCGATTGTCGATAAGCCGACCATTCAATATATTATCGAGGAAGCGGTACAATCAGGGATTACAGATATTATCATCGTTACGGGGAAAAACAAACGTGCCATTGAAGATCATTTCGATAAATCCATAGAGCTTGAAATGCTACTACAAAAGAAAGGACAAAATGATCTGCTTACAATCGTGGAGAACATTTCCAATATGGTGGATATTCACTATGTAAGACAAAAGGAACCATTAGGTCTGGGGCATGCAGTTCTATGTGCCAAAACTTTTATCGGAGACGAACCTTTTGCCGTCCTATTAGGTGATGATATCGTGGATAGTCGTGTCCCAGCCTTGAAACAGCTAATGGAACGGTATAACAAGGTTCGAGCGAGCATTATCGGGTGTAAGGAAGTGTCACCTGCCGCTGTCTCAAAGTATGGGATTGTAAATTTCCAAGAACAATATGAGGATTTATTTCTGGTACGAAACTTAGTGGAAAAGCCAAAAGTTGAGGAGGCTCCATCAACACAGGCTATTATTGGCCGATATATTTTATCACCTGCCATTTTTGAAACCCTTGAAACCGTACAGCCCGATTGTAAGGGGGAAATCCAGCTTACCGAAGCTTTAGACCTTTTGCTGGAAAAGGAACCAATATATTCGTACATCATCGAGGGAAATCGATATGACGTCGGGGATAAATTCGGCTTTCTTCAAGCTTCAATAGATTTCGCCTTGAAACGACCTGAACTTCGCGATCAGCTAATATCTTATTTAAGACTGTTGTTTCCTTAATAAGGTTCATAAAAGCCTATGCCCAATTACCAAGATGTGATTGGGTCATTTTCATAACTTCTTGCATTTTTGATTCAATGGAAAGATTTTTTGAGTTTAGTCAGCTCCAGATACATTTTAATATGACCCCAATAACATGTTCCCGTACCAAAAGCTTAAGATCTATGAATATGAAACTGTTTATTAATGGCAAATCAAAGTGAAAATTTTGAACAGAAAAAGAATAATTTATTGTTAGTGAGGTTATGTTGATAAGGTATATCAAACATATGAGATCCAGAAAGGATTGCAGAGAATCACATGCATAAAAAAAATAATCCGATAATAACCGATGAATTTTTAGATAGTGTAGTTAAGGAAATCAATGACCTATTTGGTGGACCCATTAATGAAAAAAATGATCGTTTCCAGCATGGGGACGATCAAGAAAGAAATTGAATCCTCCTTATCCACAACAAGGAGTTTCCTCTACCGGGAAATTACCCCACATCTTCTGAATCTAGTCTCAAAAAAACTCTGGCGGTTTTTATCCAGAGTTTTTTTTATGGCTAAATGCAGGCTGACTCCCCTTCTTTTCCTATATATAGCCGTATCATAAGAAATTTAAATGTTCATTATGACTTGTCCAAACAGATTTAGCTTATCCTCATAGAATGAATATACGTAACTATTTAAAAGAAAGGGGTCAAACAACATTGAGCCACACTGATGATGGCTTCCGCAATTCTCAAAAAGTGCCAAAGGGAAGGCTGATTTCCGGACATACAAAGGAGTTTCAAAAAGATGCCCTTGGCTTTCTTACCCGATTGGCCAAGGAATATGGGGAGGTCGCAAAATTCCGTTTTGGACCATTCCAAAATGTTTACCTCGTTTCCAACCCTTATTTAATAAAACAAATACTAGTAACAAAACAAAAATCCTTCGTCAAATCAAAGGACCTCAAAGCTTTAAAACCACTTATTGGTGAAGGTCTGCTTACAAGTGAAAAGGACTTTCATATGCGCCAGAGAAGGCTTATTCAGCCCTCTTTCAAAAAGAATCATATTAGCCATTATGCCAAGGATATGATTGATATCACAATGGCTTATATATCAACTTGGGAACATAATGATGAACGGATAATTACAAAGGATATGATGGACATCACTCTGGGGATAGTCAGCAAGACCATGTTCAGCATAGAATTCACGGATGGCTCTGAAATTGTAGGGAAACCGCTGGACACTGTATTAAAAGCTGCAGTCAAAAGGATGAGATCGATTTTCCGGTTGCCATTATGGGTACCAACTAAAATCAACCGTGAATATAAAAAGGCGATAAAAAGCCTTGATAAAGTGATTTACGAAATTATTGAAAAACGGAAGACCGACACAGTAAAACATGAAGACATGCTTGGAATCCTGATGGATGCACGTGATGCCGAAGACGGATTAGGAATGACAAACCATCATTTACGTGATGAGTTAATGACCATTTTTCTTGCAGGTCATGAAACGACAGCAAATGCTCTTTCTTGGGCACTGTACGCACTTTCAATGAATCCTGAAATTCAATCTAAGCTTTTCTGTGAAGTGGATAGCATAATTGGTCGTAGGACACCCAGCCCTGACGATTTCATGAAATTACCATACACTCAAAATATCATACAAGAAACACTTCGAATGTACCCGCCAAGTTTTATGATATCCCGGGATGTGGAGGAGGATGTCGTTATAGGAGGATATCACTTTAAAAAAGGCGATATGATTATAATAAGTTCTTATGTGATGCAGCATGATCCAAAGTATTTTGAACAACCGGATTCTTTTATTCCTGAACGATTTGAAAACAACTTTTTGAAAAACCTGCCTATGTTCGCTTACCTTCCATTTGGCGGAGGACCCCGGGTTTGTATCGGCAATCATTTTGTCATGATGGAAGCAGTGCTTGTCCTGGCTTGCATTTCTCAACGATATAGGATAAAGCTTGCACCTGACCATCATGAAGTAACCCCACTTCCGTCCCTTACGCTCAGGCCTAAGCGTGGGCTGCGCATGGTCGTAGAAGAAAGAGAAGCGAGCCTTTGCACCTGAATCATCAACTTTTAAATGAATATGAATGATTCCCCATGAACAAAACATTTTTATCTCCTTTAAGAGACTGGCCTATTTTTTGAAAGGAGGGTTGAAAAATGTATATGCACCATTCACCAAAGATGGGTATCATCCACACTGAATTACAATATTTAGGGATGGCCTCGCAGGTATATACCGGTTATTTAGAATTTATAAGGGAAATTGATCCGGTACAAGAATCTGAAGACCAACAGCCGCTTCCTCTCCCCTTTTTATATGAGAACGAGTAGTCCCATTAGCCATTTCCTGCTCTAAACCTTATATGTTATAGAAAAACCGACCTATCAAGGTCGGTTTTTTGTTATTCAGCAGTATGTTCCATAACCGTAACCCTGGGCGTACCCGCCGCCAAATCCAGCTCCGCCGCAAAAGCTAGCTCCCACAATCACTAAAAGGATAAACAAAACGACTATAAAGGCGAAACCTCCGCCAAATCCAAAACCGCCATCACAACCACAATCTGACATATATGACATCTCCTTATTCGTTTTTATAGAAGGACTTGAACTGGTTACATCATCTTATTCACTACCAAACAAAATGACAGTGAAAATGCGTTTTAAGATAATTTTTTTAACTCTCGTCTCTTGTTCAATATGTATTTTTTTCGGAATGTATGCAAAATCGGCTTTTCCAAAAACCTCCGATTATTTTAAATAAAATTGCCCACATAATTTTTTCATTCCACTCTTAAAAAATCACTTATTATACTACTTTCCTTAATTTATTTCATAAAATTCAAATACTTTTAGATAATAAAGAACCCCTAAGGCATTTCTAAGAACAACCCAAAAGGGTATCCCACTTAATGGAATATTTTTAACTACATCATGTATATTTGGTGGTGTGTATTTATCCTATTTGACCCCAGATCTGATATTAAGCTACCTTATGGCCATCCCTTTCCTCACAGTTCTATTATTATCGATTAGTATTTGTTCGGTGCAATTGAAGCTGCGTAAACAATAAACCGACAAACGGGGTTTCTGGTTAAAATGGCACACATATACAACTATATTAGCTATCACATCTTTAAGCTTTATCTTTTTTGCATTTATCTTCAATAAGCAAAATATAATTGGAACTACTGTATGTCTTGTCACTTTAGCAATACTTATCCTTATTTCTTTTATTGTCAAACAAAAAAAGAAATAAGGAAAATCCCTGAATTTATTGGATTTCAGGGATTTTTTCTTTTCCAAAATTCTTATGGGAAATTGAAATTTGATTTTACAAATACTCGGATGCAACAACATTCTTGTTATATATTAAACATACATATGTTAAAATAACCAATGAACCAATCATCCTACAAATTCGAGGTGTATATATTGTCCATATCTAAAACAAATCGCTTATCCCTTGTAGAGCAAGTGGTTTCCCAAATCGAATCGTTAATCGAATCAGGTGAATGGGAAATTGGAAATCAGATTCCTCCTGAAATGGATTTGATCCAACAATTCGATGTAAGCAGAAATACATTAAGAGAAGCTGTACGATCACTTGTTTATGCAGGTCTTTTAGTGACGAAACAAGGAAAGGGAACATTTGTAAAGTCCTCAAGTGCCTTGGGGGCGGCATTTCAAAGAAGGATCCAGCAGTCAAGTTTATTAGAAACGTTAGAGGTCCGTCATGCCCTTGAAAGAGAGGGAGCTCAGTTAGCGGCACTGAGACGTAACCAGGGAGATATAGAAAGATTACGGCTTCATATAACAGCTTGCAGTAATGCGGCAAAAGCAAAGGATATCAAGGCTTACGAAGAAGCGGATATCCAGTTGCATAAATCGATTATGGGTTCATCACATAATGGTTTATTGATTGATTTGTACGAACATATGGAAGACTCCCTCCATGATTCCATCCATCAGATAGTCGAGATGAGTTCTGATGCGAACCTTCATCTGAACATCCATTGCAACCTTGTAGATGCAATCATCGAGCAAGATGTGAACCGGGCAATCGAAACAGTGAATGAATACATTGCACAATTCAAAAAGTCTTTAGAGTAAGTACGGAGGAGATTATGAGCATTCATCAAGCGGCAAATCAACTGGAACAAACAAAAATGGATATTAAACCCAGGTTAGGACTTCTCATCATCGGGATCATTCTTCTTGGTGCCAATCTGCGGGCTCCCTTAACATCTGTTGGCCCCCTTGTCACTTCGATCCGGGATAATTTAGGAATTTCCAATACACTATCAGGTTCCTTAACGACATTGCCTTTGCTTTCTTTCGCATTATTATCACCATTTGCGCCTAGGATAGCACGGCGGTTTGGAATGGAGCTCACTCTTTTCCTTTCCTTGATATTATTAACGATCGGGATTGGGATACGCTCTGTTGGCGGCGTATTGACATTGTTCATTGGGACCATTTTAATCGGGTTGGCCATCGCAATGGGCAATGTATTGTTACCCAGTCTGATAAAACATAACTTTGCTAGGAATATCGGTTTAATGACAGGGACATATGCAGTTTCCATGAATTTATGTGGCGCAATAGGTTCCGGGATCAGCATTCCCATTGCTACATCATCGGGTTTGGGTTGGGCTGGTGCCCTTGGATGCTGGGGAATTTTATCTCTTATTACGGTTTTCTTTTGGATGCCGCAATTAAGACGGCCATTCAAGTCAGGTAAGGATATACAAACGGCTCAAAAGGTTAAAAACATTAACTTATGGCGTTCTGGATTAGCCTGGCAGATTACTTTTTTCATGGGGTTGCAATCGTTTATCTTCTATACAGTAATTACCTGGATGCCGGAAATCCTGGAGCAAAAAGGTCTGAATGCTGATGAGGCTGGCTGGATGCTATCCATTATGCAGCTTGCCGTCATTCCCATAACATTCATTGTGCCAATTTTAGCTGGACGCTTACAAAGTCAGCACCTGTTAGTGGTCCCACCTGTCACCTTCCTTATTGCAGGGATATTCGGCATATTATACGGAAGCACTATATTCATACCAGTATGCATGATATTGATCGGAATTGGCGTCGGAACCATTTTCAGTTTATCCATGATGTTCTTTAGTCTTCGAACACAAAGTACCAATGAAGCGACGGAATTATCAGGAATGGCTCAATCATTCGGTTACCTCTTAGCTGCCATCGGACCGGTATTATTCGGATTGCTTCATGACGTTACACATAGCTGGACAATTCCCTTATTTATGTTGGTCGTTATTTCGGCACTTATTTTCATTGTTGGAATGCGTGCAGGAAAAAATGAATATGTAACTACAAATGAAAGTCTCTCATGAATTTTGTAAAAAAGAGCATACTTACATGATAAAGAACCTGTGAAAGCGTTAGAACAACGTGTTGTCGAATTAACGAAACGAATGATATAAGTTTAGTGTATTTGAAAAAAGCCATTGTTCCTGTTGAGCAATGGCCTAGACAGTGGACATCAAGTTTGCCTACTGTTTTTTTATGGCTTGTACAATTTGAAAGAGGGCTATCGCCAGTACAAATCACCAAAACACATTTGTGTGACATGTCATTTTTATCAAAGTGTACCGAAAGTAAAGATATCAAAAAGTAGTGACACGTCATATTGGGCACGATTATATGATAGAAGCAGATCATCTGCGTCATCATCTAGATATAAAAACCTATCTATGCGAAAAGTAAAGAAACGATTGAGCGTGTTTTCGCAGATGAAAAAAGAATAGCATGGTGCGTTGGACTACTTAAAGGGGACTTGAAAAATTGTCCATGCAGGTGATGCACTTTCGCTGCCATGAATGTAAAGAAGATGGCCAATTGGACATGGGAAGGTCAAAAAATGGCCTAACATAGTGGGCTCGTAAAGACACAATTCCTTAATATTGAGCAAAATTCAATTTCAAAAGGGGTTCGGAATGTTTTAATTCCGAACCCCTTTTATCTGAGCCATTGCTCTTGTTGAGCAATAGCCTTTTCGTATGTAATTCCTGAATCTGCAAAATGAAAAAAGACGTACAATGTGAATCGCACGCCTTTTTTGCCTACAATTATAATGACTTGGAAATCGCCATCTCCGCGTTCTCTTTTTTATGCATACTTCTTACTTTCCTCGTCTTTAAAAAAGCTCTTCATTGCGTGGAAAACATCTGCCTTTTGCTTAAGGATATAATACCTGAATTTTTCATTCTCGATATTCTTATAGGCTGTCATCAATGTAGAATGACGATTGTATTGATTGACTTCCCCATACCCGAACATATTGGAAACCTTCATGAGTTCTTCAACAAGCTTAACGCATCGAACGTTATCTGATGTGAGGTTATCACCGTCGGAAAAATGAAACGGATAGATATTGAACTTCGCAGGGTCATATTTATGATCAATAAGTTCTAATGCTTTTCGGTATACGGACGAACAAATCGTACCGCCGCTTTCCCCTTTTGAAAAAAAATCCTCTTCCGGAACCACTTTCGCTTCAGTATGATGGGCAATGAACTCGATTTCAACCGTTTCATATTTTGTCCGCAAGAAACGGTTCATCCAAAAGAAAAAGCTTCGAGCCATATATTTTTCCCACAACCCCATACTACCAGAAGTATCCATCATTGCCAGCACGACTGCTTTGGAATCAGGTTTCTGGATCTCATTCCAGGTTTTGAATTTAAAGTCTTCCTTATAAATAGGATGAAACCCTGGATCCCCGCTTAAAGCGTTCCGTTTGAAAGCCGATATCATCGTTTTCTTTTTATCGATATTTCCCATTAAGCCTGTCTTGCGGATATCGTTGAATTCGATATGTTCAAGCGTGTGCTCCGCCTGTTCTTTCTTCTGGAGATTAGGCAGTTCCAATTGGCTGAACAGGGCTTCCTCCAATTCCATCATCGACACTTCGGCTTCATAATAATCCTCACCGGCCTTATCACCTGCACCTTGGCCCTTACCGGCCCCGGCATCGGACGGTGAGCCATCCCTTGCAACCACATCCCCCACTTTACTGTCTCCATCGCCTTGCCCTACATGTTTGTTTTTATCATAGTTATAACGAATTTTGTATTCATCCAAGGAGCGAATGGGAATCTTGATAACATCCCGGCCATTAGACATTATGATGCTTTCTTCTGAAATTAGATCAGGCAAATTATTCTTGATCGCTTCCTGCACCTTTTCCTGATGACGTTGTTGATCATCATAGCCTTTCCGATGGAGGGACCAATTTTCCTGTGAGATAACATATTGTTGATTATTCTCTTCCGACATTCTCTTCCCCCCTTAAAAATGTTTGCACGCTTTTCATCATTCCTTCATATAATAAATTAGTGTGGGAAAGCCCACATCATTCCGGTGTCCCAATGAAAAATACTATGCGAAAAAACGGATTAAAAGAAAAGTATTACTCTATCTTATGCAGCGGTGCAGGATAATTTACCACAAAATTCAATAATGGACGTTTGCCTACGAACTAGACAAGTCATGACATCGACATACGGACCCTTTAAATATTTTTTTCTAATGTTAATGCAAAATAAGTATTTATCTAGAAAACGAACAGACTTATCAGTCCTGTTCGTTTTTCAGCAGGCTTCATTTATCGGATTAGATTTTTATAAGGTAACTTAAAATATCTTTTTGATGTTAGCCGGGTACAAAATCTAAAAGCAGAGACATGCAAATACATATCAAAAAATAGCAGCAATAAACCACAACAAAAGGGTGCTCCAGTAATTTTCTGGACACCCTTTTACACAGATAGAATGATTCTGGTTGTGATATTCGTCAATCTTTATCTTCCTCAATTTCATGTTGCACTGTACCTGGGCGTTTGTCCCGCTCTTTCAATTCTTCATTCGTCCTTTGATTTTCCATCTGCTTCCCAAGTTCTTTCATCTCTTCATAATCCTTAGCCATGGAGCTGTTTTCCGGAACATGTTCTCTTTTCAATTCTTCTTTACTCATTTGCTATCACCTCCACTTATTGATACCCAATATTTCCAAATCCAAAACGTAACATATCCAATGGGAAGATGGGGTATAGATAAGACATTATGAGCAAACCAAAGGAGGTGTAAGAAGGATGCAAACAACTACACTTTATGTAAAAGAAGCAACGTCAGAAGGTCCGATTCTAAATCTAGAGTCCATACTTTTAAAAACGGAAGGCGTGGAACGTGCGATCATCGATGTTGATGATGGGGAAATTAAAATCGATCATAGCGAAGACGAACTTTCCCCCGACCAACTTATCACACTTATTGAACAGTATGGCTTGAATGTAACCAAATAGGAATCCAAAGTACCGGGCTCCCCCTAGTAGGGCCCGGTACTTTTTTTAATTTTTAAATATCCGATACCCTGTCACCTTTATCAAATACTTTACCTTTCCTAAAAAAGGATATAAACCCCTACCCAATAGGGGGCAGGGGCAAGAAAGCATGCATTTACCGATTTAACAAGCTGCCCACATAGCGCAGCAAATCATTGGCCGAAGTGGAATTATAACCGTGCTCATCGATAAGTCTCGTAATGACTTCGTTCACCTTCTTCAGTTGCCTTTCGTCTGGTGTTTTCGTTGAAGTAGTGATTTTGACGACATCCTTCAAATCCGCGAATAGCTTCTTCTGGATTGCTTCCCGTAAACGATCATGTGAATTATAATCGAATCGCTTTCCTTTACGCGCATATGCAGAGATACGAATCAATATTTCTTCGCGGAATGCTTTTTTTGCATTCTCGGAAATTCCAATTTGCTCTTCAATCGAGCGCATCAATTTTTCATCCGGATTAATTTCTTCCCCTGTCAAAGGATCGCGCAGCCTTGATTTATTGCAGTATGCTTCGACATTGTCCAGATAATTATCCATGAGGATTTTCGCAGACTCTTCATATGAATAGACAAATGCCTTTTGCACTTCATTTTTTGCAATGGCATCATATTCTTTACGTGCAAGGGAAATGAAATTCAAATACCGCTCCCGAAGTTCGTTCGTAATGGACGGATGCTGATCAAGACCTGCTTTTAATGACATAAGTACATCCAATGCATTGATGGACGGATTTTCCTTACGAATGATCGTAGAGGAAATTCGGTTAATCACGTAACGTGGATCGATTCCGCTCATGCCTTCGTCCTGATATTCTTTCTTCAATTCATTGATGTCTGCGGAATTAAAGCCTTCCACATTTTCCCCATCATACAGCCTCATCTTTTTCAGTAAATCTATATCGCCCTTTTTGGGATCCTTCAAGCGGGTCATGATGCTGAAGATTGCCGCCACCCGTAATGTATGCGGGGCAATATGAACATCTGAGACATCACTTTCATGAATCATTTTTTCATAAATCTTTTCTTCCTCGGTAACCTTCAGATTATACGGAATAGGCATGACGATGATCCGCGAATGCAATGCCTCATTTTTCTTGTTGGAAATGAAAGCTTTATATTCCGTTTCATTCGTATGGGCCACGATAAGTTCATCTGCACTGATCAATGCAAAACGCCCTGCCTTAAAATTCCCCTCTTGTGTCAATGAAAGCAAATGCCATAAGAACTTCTCATCACATTTAAGCATCTCCTGGAATTCCATCATCCCGCGGTTCGCCTTGTTCAGTTCGCCATCAAAGCGATAGGCACGCGGATCCGATTCAGATCCATATTCGGCAATCGTCGAAAAATCGATGCTGCCCGTCAAATCAGCAATATCCTGTGACTTAGGATCAGAAGGACTGAATGTTCCAATTCCAACACGCTTATCCTCTGAAAGGAAAATACGCTCGACCATCACATCTTCAATCCTGCTTCCATACTCCTGTTCTAACCTCATTACATTCAGCGGCGATAGGTTTCCTTCAATCCGGATGCCGTATTCCTCATAAAAATCACCCCGTAAATACTGCGGAATGAGATGCAGTGGATCTTCATGCATCGGGCATCCTTTTATTGCGTAAATGGCACCAGAATCCTTTAATGAATAATTTTCAAGTCCACGCTTCAGTAAAGAAACGAGTGTAGACTTTCCTCCTGAGACCGGACCCATAAGAAGCAAAATCCGCTTACGGACATCCAGCCGCTTTGCCGCCGGATGGAAATATTCCTCGATGAGCCTTTCCAGTGAATCTTCAAGCCCAAACAACTGACCGCTGAAAAAATTGTATTTCTTTGACCCATTTACTTCCTCTATCCCTGCATCTCTGATCATGTTGTATACACGTGAATGAGCAGATTGAGCAACTAATGGCGTTTCTTTCAAAATTTCTAAGTACTCTGCGAAGGTGCCTTCCCACTTCAGCTTCTGTTCATCTTCTCTAAATTTTTCGATTTTCTTTAAAATATCCATTTAAGGAACCTCCCCCTGTCACTTTCAGAGAATACTTAAATCTATGCTCTAAGTCTGACAAACATGTCAGACTTTAAAAAGTGTCCGGGCATTGTTTAGAAACCTCCTGCACGCTCCATATATCGAAAAAGGCTTCATCATTGAACAATTGATGACAAATCGGCTGACAAGAAAAATAGTGTACACTACTGCTAAAAATTAGGGTATACTAAGCCTATACTTAAGTGGGACAATATGGGTAAAGGGAGGTCACATTATGGGCACAATTATTATCGTTGCAGTTGCTATTACATTTTTAGCCGCTATCTTTACTGCTGGTTATGAAGATAAACCGGGTGTCAAATAAAGAAAATATTAAGGCCTTTCTTACATTCCAAAAAAAGGGACAGCAAATTAAATTTGCTGTCCCTTTTCTTTGCACACCCATCCATATAAATAGAAAAAAGTCCTTTCGAACCCTGGAAGGATTTCTTAACTTTTAAAATAAATTATTAATAAACACTTCATTGATTTCATGCTTGCATGAAATCAATGAAGTGTCTTCATATTTTATACAGCGTTCTTTTTTTCCGTTTGAGATGTGATATCGTTCTCCAATGCTCTCAAGTCGTCGTTTACTTTTTTTCCTTGTTCCAAATATTCTGTTTGGAATCCACTCTTTATTGCCCACCTATAAAACACTAGTGATAAACATGTAATGAGGGCCATATCCCAACCAAATGGAATTACGTTAAGTCCACCAAACTTTTCACTGCCTAAATATGAAATGGTCATCATACAGATTAAGTAAACAACCATCCAAAGTCCTGCCGAAAAGTTTTGACGGAATCCTTTCCAGTTTATTTTTGCTTGATAATAGAAATAAACGGGAAGACCGATCATTATGATAAATAATACTTGACCTGTCAGCGGCCATCTTGCCCAATAAAGAACCAAAGAAGCAAAAACAAAGCCAAGTGGCGCAATGATGCTTAATCCTTTTAGACGTAATGGTCTGTACAAGTCCTTACCTGTGCGTCTTAGTGTCATAACAGTAACCGGACCTGTAATATAAGAGACTAAAGTGGCAACCGAAATTACCTCTGCTAGTACTCCCCAGCCCCTAAACATGAATAAAAATAAGAAAGATACACCTAGATTTAAAAACATGGCTTGACGCGGGATACCATAAAGAGGATGAAGTTTTCCAAACACGCTTGGTAAATATTTATTCTTTTCCATTCCATAAATCATTCGTGACGTTGTCGCCGTGTATGTTATTCCTGTCCCGGAAGGGGAAATAAAAGCATCGACGTATAGTAAAATGACTAGCCAGTTTATGCCTAAAACAATTGCTAAGTCAGCAAACGGTGAATTGAAATTCAAATGATGCCATCCGTTCACAATCATGGACGGATCAACGGCTCCAATAAACGCAATCTGTAATAAAACATAGATAACCGTTGCAATTAAAATGGAGCCAATCACTGCAATTGGGATCGAACGTCCAGGATTCTTTGCCTCACCTGCCATATTAATCGGACTTTGAAAACCGTTAAACGCAAAGATTATTCCAGAAGTCGCTACTGCAGTAAGTACACTTGCCCAACCATTAGGTGCCATACTTCCCGCTGACGTAAAATTGGATGCATGAAAACCAGCAAATAAAAGTGATCCAATCGTAAGTCCAGGTATAATAACCTTAAAGACTGTAATAAATGAGTTAGCTTTTGAAAACAAACTAACTGTCCAGTAATTTAATAAAAAGTAGACGATAAGTAATGCAGAGGCAATTGCCAAGCCTCCCCCTGTAAGACTTCCATTTTTCACTAAACCATGTGTCCACTGCGCCCATTCCCATGGCCATGAGCTCATATATTGAACTGAAGCAATCGCTTCAACTGGAATTACGGAAACAATTGCAATCCAGTTTGCCCAACCTGCAAGAAACCCTATGAACGAACCATGAGAGTACTGCGTGTATTTTACCATTCCCCCAGCTTCAGGAAACATTGCCCCTAATTCACTGTAAGAAAGTGCAATAAATAATATAACAACCATTCCTATAATCCAAGAGATAATGGCAGCTGGTCCTGCGATTTGTGCCGCTCTCCAAGCTCCAAATAACCAACCTGATCCAATAATAGACCCGAGTCCTACCATCGTTAATGAGAACGTTCCCATCTTTCGCTGTAAATTATTCATATGTTCATCACCATGCTTTCCAAAAATTCATTCCTTTAAATAACGTTTTAAAGTAACTGGATTTATGATTTGTGCTAGTGTACGCCCAAATAAATCTTAATGTAATTGCTGCATTCAGATCACCTCTTATTAAGCGCCTAACTTTTGATTGGAATATCTTAAGGTTGTCCCCTTTATGAGAACAATATTTTCTGCTTTTTTAGAAAATGCTTAGATCCCATTCTTCTGCCATATGTTTCAATAGCATACTACCTGTCACGCTATTCCCATATTCATCAATTGCCGGCGCATAAATACCAATACCACATCCACCTTTGAAGGGCATTCCGCTTCTGGCACTTGGAGGAACTGATGCCATAATTCCACCCGATACTCCACTTTTGGCTGGCACCCCAACAAAAGCCGCAAATTTCCCCGAAGCATTGTACATTCCACAAGTAAGCATTAACGCTTTGGCTAGTTTAGCCACTTTTTTAGGGAGAACTTGTACTTGACGTATAGGATGGTATCCATCTAGTGCGAGAATCAATCCAATCAGGGCTATGTCTTCTGTAGTCACTTCTATGGAACATTGCTTCAGGTAAACCTCTAAAGCCTCCTCTACATCAGATTCTAAATAATTCATCTCTTTTAAATAATGTGCTAAAGCTCTATTTCTATGAGCGGTTAGCACCTCAGATTGAAACACTTCCTCATTGATGATTGGGCGCTTCCCTAACAAATTTTCAAATAATGCAAGGAGAAATTCCAATTTTTTTTGTGAAGACTCCCCTGGCAGAAGCGAAGCTACAGTAATCGCCCCAGCATTTATCATAGGATTAAACGGTTTTCCTGGCTTATGCATTTCTAAACGAATGATTGAATTGAAAGCATCCCCAGTTGGTTCCACATCGACCCTATCCAACACATAAGAAATGCCGCAACCCAAGCATGCTGCTATAAAGCTGACCACTTTTGAAATACTTTGTAACGTGAAAGGGACTTCCCAATCTCCTGACTTTATCATGTTTCCACCTGGCTCTAGTATGCAAATACCTAACTGCGATAAGTGTGTATTCCTCAACGCAGGTATATAATTGGCGGTTTGTCCTTCAGTAGCATAGGGTTTGTAATTTGCTACCCATTCATCCAAGCAGGCTTGCTTTTGATTATTAACATGAATGTTATAATCTTTTGTTAATTCTCCAACCACTTTCTTCCACCTCTTCATTGTTGTGCTTAACTTTAATGGATTAGATGAAAACATAATGAATATTCTAAATATTGTTAAGCGCTTTCAAAAGTTTTTACCTACCTTGAATTTTAAAACGGGAACTACATAATCTTACAAAAACCTACAAAATCTAAAAAATAAAAATCCTTTAAAAGCAAAAACGGGATTCTTTTCACATGTTTTGATACTATTTTTGTGGATAGAAAAAAAGATTGTTTTTTCCGTATTTTTACTAATACGTTCTATTAAGCAAAGTAAGCATTGTATTGAAGCCGCTGAAACTGTATACTGATTTTTTAAACAATTGGGAGGTGAACGCCTTGAATCTCGGTACGTTAATGAAAAAAGAGGTCAATATCCTTGCTCTGATGTTGTTAACAGTGCCATTAGCTGGTGAATTGAGTTTTTATCCTTTAAATGAAACGTTTCGGATAAGTTTTGGTCCGCCTGCACTTTTCTTCTTTTTACTATTATTACAGAAAACACCTGCTATTTTATCGGGTGCCTTGACAGGAACGATGGTTGTGTTATTTCGTATCCTAATAGACTTTTTCACAAATGATAATTTTCACTGGGCGTCCACTTTTCAAGAACAGTATCCCAGTTTTTTCTTTTATTTCACCTATTCCTTTCTTTTTTCTTTAGTGAAAATCAACCGCTTTCAAAACCGGTCTTTGATTATTGGATTTATTGGCCTCATTATCGAAATATTATCCGACACTGCAGAATTAATCATTCAATATTTTGTATTAGAAACAACAATTACGTTAGGTTCATTAAATGAGATGATCGTGATCGCATTCGGACACAGTTTTATCGTTTTAAGCTTTTTTAATATGATGAAACTTTATGAGGCACAATCAAGAGAAAGGCAAATCAGAAAACAAAATGAACACATGCTGATGCTCATTTCCAATTTATATGAGGAAACGATTCATTTAAGAAAAACATTAAAAAATGCAGAGAATATAACAAAGGAATCGTATGATTTGTATCGCGATTTAAAAGAACGGGAAAAACGGGAAAAGCAACCCCATGTTCTTACACAGCAATATAGTCAAAGAGCATTGCGCATTGCGGGTGAAATGCATGAAGTTAAGAAAGATAATCAACGGATTTTTGCTGGTCTCTCTAAATTGATTTCTAATGAGAGTTTTAAGGATTATATGGAAGCTGCTGAACTTATTCGATTAATTATCCGAATTAATGAAAAATATGCCTTATCACTTGGAAAGGATATTCAATTTGAATACTCTTTAGATGGAAACACCGATTCACATTATCATGTATATACCGTATTATCTCTTTTCAATAATTTAGTCGCAAATGCAGTGGAGGCAATTAAAGAAAAGGGAATCATTAGTTTAAGTTTGAGTGAACTTTGCGATAATGTAGAATTTAAAGTTGCTGATAATGGTCCTGGGATCCCTAAAAAATATCAGACCGTTATATTTAAACCTGGATTCACTTCAAAATATGATCATTTCGGGACCCCTTCAACAGGGATTGGACTCTCATATGTTAAAGAAGTTGTGAAAGAACTGGGAGGGGATATCCTATTAGAGAGTAAGATTGACGGCGCTGTTTTTTCTATAAAGTTACCAATCCATAAGTTGATACAGAAAGGATGATTCCATGCGTTTTTTTATAACAGATGATGATTGTGCTATACGTTCGAACTTAAGCCAAATTATAGAGAACGAAGATTTAGGAGAAGTGGTAGAGGAAGCGGAAGATGGCAGTCAATTAGAAGGACATATTTTGAATTTAAAACAAATTGATATATTATTTATTGATTTATTAATGCCCATCCGGGATGGCATTGAGACACTTCGTCATATAAAAAGTACATTTAATGGAAAAATAATAATGATTTCACAGGTTGAATCAAAAGAGCTGATTGGTGAGGCATACTCACTCGGAATCGATTATTATATTACTAAACCAATTAATCGCATTGAAATATTAACAGTTATCCGAAAGGTCATGGAACGTATTCATTTAGAAAGATCGATCACTAATATCCAAGCCTCTTTAAATAGTGTATTGAATTTTGAACAGCCAAAGG
Source organism: Peribacillus sp. YIM B13481 (assembly GCF_042787985.1). Taxonomy (NCBI): domain Bacteria; kingdom Bacillati; phylum Bacillota; class Bacilli; order Caryophanales; family Bacillaceae; genus Peribacillus; species Peribacillus sp. YIM B13481. Next base: position 19,035 of record NZ_JBHZPE010000035.1, on the reverse strand, counting down.
CTGATAAATCAAATAATTTTAATGAAAAAAGCATAAAAGAGGTGGGCGAATTTTTATTATCGGAATTAGGGGTTGTGGGAGAAAATGGGGCAAAGGATTTAATTGAAATGCTTCAGTATTTATTCATGTATGAACGGACATTTACTTTTGAACAGCATTTCCCGACTCTTAAAGATATCTTTGAAGAAATTACAAAAAAAAAGCTCGGAGCATCAGCTGCGCAAGTTGATATTAATCGAGAAATGAAAGCTGCCGAACAGCGAATACGCAGAACGATCAACCATTCGTTAAATCATTTTGCTTCGCTCGGTTTAACGGATTTTTCAAATCCAAAGTTTGAAAATTACGCTTCTAAATTTTTTGATTTCACAGTCGTTCGCCAAAAGATGAAAGAACTGCAAAATGATTCAACGATCGTCCTTACTCCTACCCGGGTAAATACAAAAAAATTCATTCAAGTATTTTTTTTCGAAGCGAAACGATTGAATCCAGAGGAAATAAATAGATATAGATAAATTCCATAATTAAAAATAAATAACTATGGAATTTTGTTTGATTCTACAAAAGGAAGTGCTCAAAAAAAGCGTAAAATCCCCTGAAAGATTTCAAGGGATTTTAGCAATGAACTCACTTCTTCAACAATAAATACATGAAATAAGGAGCACCGATCAATGCAACCATGATACCTGCAGGAATCCCCTCAGGTTCAACAATATTACGACCTATTGTATCGGCAAGCAACAATAGCCATCCACCGATTAAAATGGCAACTGGAATGAATAATTGATTTCGAGGTCCCACCAAAGATTTTGCTATATGGGGGGCCATGAGTCCAATGAATGCAATTCCGCCTGTAACAGAAACGGCAGCCGCAGCCAGTGCGACAGCTGTGATTAGCAATACGATCCGTTCCTTTTCAATCGATACGCCCACTCCAATTGCGATTGGTTCACTTAAACCAAGCAGATTCAAACGGTTTGCTTTATATAAAGTGAATGGAATGAGGATGATTAACCATGGAAGAATAGCCCAAATGAAGGGCCAATCCGTACCCCATATATTTCCCGCCAACCATTTTGCAATGAAATCGACTTTTGCCCGTTCCGCTGATGAAATGAGGACAATCATCAAGCCTGAAAGCGCCATTGAAAATCCTACGCCAATCAAAACTAACCGAACAGGTTCAAGGCCAGCCCCTTTCTTAAATGAGAGTATATATATTAAACAGGCCGCCAGTAACGCGCCTATAAAAGCGACAAGTGGGATCATGTAAACAAACGAACCTGTATCAATCGGGAAAAACAAAAAGAAAGCGGCAATGGCAACACCAGCTCCTGAGTTGATTCCGATGATTCCGGGATCGGCTAAATCATTACGTGTGATTCCCTGTAAAATGGCTCCCGACAGTGCAAGGGCCATGCCTGCTAAAAGGGTAATGATGATCCGCGGTAATCGGACAGAATATAAAATGAATTCCTCTTTAAACGTCCCTTGCCCGAAAAGCGTTGGAATCAGTCGCCCTAAAGAAAGATTCGAATACCCCGAACATGTCCCAATAATGATCGTTATGATTATGAGTGCGAATAATGCACCTAATATCCATCGCTGTTTTTTGATTAAAGCTGACTGGATCATGAAAATGATTTACCTCCTTTACGCACGATTAGGAGGAAGAAAGGTAAACCTATCATCGCAACAACCGCTACCACAGGTGTTTCATATGGAGAATTTATTGTCCGGCCTATCGTATCGGCAAGAAGCATGAAAGTGGCGCCTGAAATCGCTGACATAGGCAGGATGAATCGATAATCCGTACCAACGATTGCCCTAACCATATGGGGGACCATTAACCCGATGAATACCATATTCCCAACAAGAGCAACGGCAGCACCAGCTAGGAGAATGATGACTACGAAGAGGACCGCCTTTATTTGTGTTGTCTTTTGACCTAATCCTAACGCCACTTCTTCACTTAAGCTAAGTATTGTGAGCTGTCTAGAAAAGATAAAGGAGATCAGGATGCCTATTACAATAACTGGGACGATTACACGGAGCTGCCCCCATGATGTTCCGATATTCCCGCCTGCAGTCCACATCGAAACATCCTTTGATACCTTGAAATAAATACCGACCCCTTCCGAAACGGCAAATAGGAATGCAGAGACTGCAGCACCAGCCAATACGATCCGTAAAGGAGAAAATCCTCCCTTTTTCATCGCACCTATGCCGAAAACCATGGTAGCCCCCACTGCGGATCCAATAAAACACGCAGTCATTATCCCTAAGTTATTAGCTGAAGGAATAAATGCCAAAGTTATGGCGAGACCTGCATTGGCACCTGCCGTCAATCCAAGCAACCCTGGATCAGCAAGTGGATTTCTAGTCATTCCCTGCATGATGGCACCAGAAACGGCAAGTGCCGCACCAACAAAGATTGCACCCACTTCACGAGGGAACCGGATTTCCCGAATGATGGAAATCTTATCACCGGTAGCATTTGATGTCAGTGCTTGCCAGACATCTTTGACGGTAGCATCTGCCGCACCAAATGCCATCGAAATAAAGAACATGCCCATGGATGCAGCAATCCCGATGATCAGTTTATATATAAATGGGATGAAACGTTTATTCTCATTAGTCATCTGTCTCTCATCTCTTTATTTATAGAATAAAAGGAGAGGTATTTGAATCCCTCTCCTCGCTGTATTATTTACCTAGAAAACCTTTGGAAAAGAAGTCTATTTGGTAATCTAATGTTATTGGATCATTGAAGTAAAATTCTTTCGCATTAGCTTCAAATAGTTGATTGTTTTTAACAGCAGGAATGTTTTTATACGTATCTGTTTGTTGGAATGAATTATCCTCATCTTTATTATTACTCAAAATCACATAATCACCGGCATAGTCTGCCAGAACTTCTAAAGATAAAGCAAAGTAACCATCTTTCAACGCCACTTCTTTTACTTTTTCAGGCATGGCCAAATTCATTTCTTGATAAAGGATTTCCGTTCCACGTCCCCAATTATCACCAAATACATAGAAATGTTTGTCAAACTTTTCAAATACGGAAACGGTAGTATCTTCACCGATTTTAGCTTTTATGTCTTCACCGGTTGTTTTTGCACGTTTTTTGAAATCATCCACCCAAGCCTGGGCTTCTTTTTCTTTATTCAAAAGCTTACCAATTTCTATGTGCTGCGTTAAATAGTCCACTTTTCCGTATGTATACGTAACGGTTGGAGCAATTTCACTTAATTTATCGACATTTTTAATCGTTGATAAACCAATGATTAAATCCGGATTCAACTCCATGATCTTTTCCAGGTTTTCGTCCGTCACTTCTTCGACATCCTTTAGTTCTTTAAAGTTCGGGTTCATTTTAGACCAGGAATCTACCCCTACAAGGTTAACATCCAAAGCCATTACGTTACCTGCGAAAGTAGATAGTACTACAACGCGCTTTGGATCTGCAGGAACTTCAACAGGGCCGTTCTCAGATTGGTAAGTGATTGTACCTGATTTTTCCTTTTTGGAAGTGGAGCCTTTTTCTTTTTTGGTCGACTCGTTACCACAAGCACTAATAATTAACACTAACAGCAGTATAAACGGGATCATTATCTTTTTCATTTGATGTCAAATCTCCTTTTAATAAATTGTAGGTGCTGCACATTGGTTTGTTCGTTCGTTGATCTCGTCCGATTACCGCATCAATATGGAATACTTCCTTAAGCACATCATGAGTGATGACTTCTTCACAATCTCCTGCTTTGACTATTTCCCCTTCTTTTAAGGCAATGATATAGTCGGCAAAGCGAGCAGCTTGGTTTAAATCATGAAGGACCATGACAATCGTACGTCCCTGTTCTACATTCAGCCTCTGTAATAGTTCTAAAACCTCTAGTTGATGCGCCATATCCAAATAGGTGGTCGGCTCATCGAGGAAGATGATTTCCGTTTCCTGGGCAAGGGCCATGGCAATCCAAACACGCTGGCGCTGGCCACCTGAAAGAGCATCCACCGGACGGAACTTAAAGTCTTTCATGCCGGTCACTTCAAGTGCCCAATCAATCACATCATAGTCCTTTTGGGTCAGACGCCCAAAACCTTTTTGATAGGGAAAGCGCCCATATGATACGAGCTCGCCAACTGTCAAACCACTTGCACTCTCGGGTGTCTGCGGAAGTATGGCCATTTTTCTTGCAAGGATCTTAGTGCTTTCTTTTGAGATATTCACCCCATCTAAAATAACCGTACCTGATTGGTTTGGAATGATCCGGGTGATCGCTTTCAAAAGTGTGGATTTCCCACATCCATTTGAACCGATGATCGTTGTGATTTTTTTATCTGGAATTTCCACACTGAGATCTTTTACAATTAAATGTTCATCGTACCCAATATTTAAATTCTCTGTATATAGGCGAACCATTTTTTAACCTCCATTTACTGAAAAATAGGTAAGTAAAGACTCAATTGAAAATGATTATCATTACCAATACTTTAATCCTATAATTCTATCTAAATATATTGTCAATAGTTAGTTCATGGGTATATAAGAAGACAACCTTTTAGAACTTTCGCCTGAAAAGTTTTACCAATTGATAAATGAAAACAGTGAAGATCCCGGAAATAATTCCGGGATCTTCACTGTTTGGCGCATGCTCAGGATTTTGAAAGGATGTCCCTTAAGTCATCAATCAATGTTTCTTAAATCCTTGCTTCTCCACGTAATCTTTCATGTACAGCCTGCTTTTTTTTCCAAGCATGCCAGCCATTTGCTCGGTCCAGGTGTCTTTTCGTTTACCTTTAGTCCGGCTTTCGTAATAACTGGAAATCGTTTCATTGTACTCTTCAAGTTGTCCGATGAACTCCTGCTTATCCTCCTGATATCCATTTTCATGATAGATATTGGACTTCGGCAAACGGGGCTTTTTATCCGAACGGTTTTTCGGATATCCAACCACTAAAGCGAATAATGGAATAACCCGGTGCGGTATATTCAAAACCTCAGACACTTCCGGGAGATTATTGCGTATCCCGCCGATATAGCAAATGCCAAGTTCCATCGATTCTGCGGCCAATGCTGCATTTTGAGCCGCCAGAGCAGCGTCAATACAGGCAACCATGAATTTCTCCGTACTTTCAATCGATTCAGTCAGGTCCATGTTTTCCATTTCGGAAACCATATCCTGACGATATAAATCGGCGCAAAAGACGAATAGATGTCCATTCTTCTCTACATAAGATTGTGGTCCGGCAAGTTCAGCAAGCTTGGCTTTCTTTTCCGGATCGGTTATCCCTATGATTGAATACGCTTGAATATAACTTGAAGTCGATGCAGCCTGGGCGCATTCCACAATCGTATTGATTTGCTCCTCAGACAATGGCTTGTCCTCAAAAGAACGAATGGAACGGTGATCTAAAATCTTCTCAATTATTTTATTCAAAGCTCTCACCCCTATTGAATATGTAAAGTGAAAAATCCATCATCGGGGCTGTAATTCCCCCGATGACAGTAAGCCAGTGATGACACTCAACCTTTTGTTTTCAAATCCAATTCACGGTAATTTTGCTGTCTCAATGCTTCATAAATCAAGATGGCAGCCGTGTTCGACAGATTAAGGGAACGTACTTTATCCGTCATTGGAATCCGAAGGCACCGATCCATATTTTCTTGGATCAGCTCTTTCGGGAGACCCGTCGTTTCACGGCCAAAAATGAAGTATATCTCACTGTCTTGATCACTGTAATCGAAGCTGGAATGCGGCTGCTCGCCGAATTTCGTTAAGTAATAAAATTCACCGCCGGCATTCTTTTCGTAAAACTCTTCTAACGAATCATAATAATGGATTTTTACATTCTCCCAGTAATCGAGCCCAGCCCGTTTGAGCTGTTTGTCATCCGTTGAGAAACCAAGCGGGCGAATGAGATGCAAAGACGTATCCGTCCCTGCACACGTTCTTGCAATATTGCCTGTATTTGCTGGAATCTGTGGTTGATATAAAACTACATGTATTGCCACTTCATATTCACCTCTAGTTTGAACTTCACCTTAATTATAGCATTAAACAAAAAAGACTAAAAACCAATCACCCTCCATCCAAAATCACAAAGAATTTATAAACGATGTTCGGTGTATATCTAGTCGAATCCTCATACGTCCAATACCGGTGACGGCTATTCATCGTATGGGCATTCACAAGCGGCATCCCATCCTGATCCTTCGCGGTTACAATCAAGTTATGATCAAACCGTCCGTCCCCTTCAAAATCTATACAGAGGATATCACCCAAATTCAATTCCTCTGCCGTCTCCACCTGCTTTGTCCTGATGGCATTCCCGGATTTTAGCAGATGATATAAAGAATGTGCCGTCGTCCAAGTGTAACTCCAGCTTTTTCCTCTTATCCACCAGCCCTTACTTTTGTTTGGCGCCCCCCACATCGGAATTCCTCCCGCATGTAGACATTGTGAAATGAAATTCGTACAATCATCAGTGAATTTATGATACCTTGGATTGAATTCATTCCACCAACGCTCGGCATATTGGACGGCCTTCATCCGCTCATACTTATATGCAAGACGATTTGCGCCGGGATCACATTTTGGCTGTGCCTCTTCCGTTTCAAAGCTGGGAACCAACTCACATTCATCCACTATATACCCATTTCGAAATCGAGCTTCCCTTTCTTCCATTTCTTCTTCAATATAAAATGAATCCTCCTTTTTCAATAAATATTGCAGGTGCACTTGATAAGTCAGGACTGTATCCATGTCTTCCTTTCTCTTCGAATGAACCTTGCCTGCTGCATTCACCCGAACAATTTCCGCTGCACGGTTCCTCATCAATTCCTTTTTCAGATGTAATTTCCTTTCACTCCGTTCCTGATTATCGGAAGTATAAAACTCCACTCTTTCTTGTAAAAGGCGTTGCAATTGTTCCCTCAAGTTCATGCCCTCCTTCTTACCATCTATGCTAATGTGTATGTGCGAAGGGGATTAAAATGCACCTGACGATTTCCTCCCGCCTTTTTACGATTTTAAAGGGCAATCCAAACAACCCTCACATTCATAAATTTTAAAGTCACGTGTGATGTCTTTCCGTATGGGTCGATTACAGTATGGCTTTTTTTATACTGAATTATAATCAAAGTAATATTGGGGAAAATATAAGAATGAATACACAATTTTCTAACCTGTTTAGACCAGATTGGAGACGGAAATTTTGAGCTTTATTGAAGTGTTAAGTAGGGTAGTTACTGCTTTTGTGGTTTTACTATTGATGACTCGAATTATGGGAAAAAAGCAAGTAAGTCAGTTGACTTACTTTAACTATATTACAGGTATCACTATCGGCGCGGTGGCTGCTTCCATCACAATCGATACAAGTATTGATTTGGTTGACGCCTTCGTTAGTTTAATCGGTTGGTCCGTACTTACTATTCTTGTAAGCTTCATTAATTTAAAATCTCCAAAAGCTCGTATAATACTTGACGGCGAACCTACAATTGTAATCAAAGATGGAAAAATCCTAGAGAAAGCGTTGAAAGGGGAAAAATTAAACATGGATGACCTTAGCATGCTATTGCGAGAACAAAGCATATTCTCCATGCAAGAGGTAAACTATGCCGTTTTAGAACCAAATGGTCAATTGTCTGTCTTAAAAAAAGTGGATAGCCCGAGTGTTTCCAAAAAGGATATTACTTATGTGAAACCATTATACATACCTACAGAAATTATTGTGGATGGAAAAATCGTTCCTCATAATTTAAGTAAACTGAGTTTAAACCAAAGCTGGTTGGAAACGCAATTACAGCAGTTTGGTGTATGCCTAAAAGATGTATTTTATGCTGAAATACAAAGTGATGGCACTTTGTATATAGATAAAAGACAAGATGACCAGTTTCCTCCACGTTAAGAGGAAAAGGGGGAGCTCAAGTCATTTAAATTTGGACAGTTATGCTTTTAGAGCTAAGGATTTGCTGATTATTAACAGCCCAATAATCTCTCTTTTTAGGTACCCGCAGGTATATATATAAACAAATATTTTCACCATAAGGAATAGAGTAGCAACTAGTTATTCAGAATGGCAAGTGTCCAAAAGAAGTGGTGCTGCAGCTCATCTTAAGTATGAATTTGTAGATGCCGTAACAAATATACCCGTATAACAACAATCTTATTACGGGGATGTAAGTACTGCTGATAGTCGATACTGGTTTTATCTTCTGTTCAATAATGTATTTACTACAAAAAACTACTACTTAGTGGTTACAAATTGGGAGCTATCCGGTTAACTTTAGTGGTAATGTCTATAACTAGAAAAAAGAGAAAGAAGCTGTCCCAAAAGTCATTTACGACTTTTAGGACAGCCACTACATCTTAAATATCATTTTGTTTCCAAGGTAAACTGCAGTCCCTTTTCAATTTCCGCCAGTACCTCTTCATCCGTTTCCTTCATTCGTGCTTCTTCCAGAACGGAAACGGACTGCCCCCGGCCAATTTTCCCAACCGCCCAGGCCGCCGTTCCCCGTATGACGGGCCGCGGATCATCCTTCATGACCTGGATCAGTTCGGGCAATGCCGTTTCGTCTTTGAAGTGGGCCAATGCTAAAATGGCATTTCTTTGGATTGGTTTTTTACCGCGCCAAGAGCCAGATACATGGCCGTATGTCTCCTTGAAGTCCCGATTTGAAATCGTAAGCAGAGGTTTCAACAGCGGTTTCGCTAACTCGGGGTCGGGTTCCATTTCTTCATGAAAATGAAAATCCATTCCTTTGTTTTTCGGACAAACGGTCTGGCATGTATCACACCCATACAAACGATTGCCAATTTTCGTCCTGAACTCATCCGGCAGGAAACCCTTTGTCTGGGTTAAGAATGCAATACAACGCTTGGAATTTAGCTGGCCACCCTGAACGAGCGCACCTGTCGGGCAAACATCGACACATTTATTGCATGTCCCGCATTGATCTTCCATCGGTTGATCCGGTTCAAATGGCAGGTTGGTAATCATGTCTCCCAAGTATACAAAAGACCCGAATTCCGGAGTGATGATCATACTGTTTTTTGCACTCCAGCCAATTCCTGCACGCTCAGCCACTGCCCTATCTGACAATTCGCCCGTATCTACCATTGACTTCACCACTGCCCCTGGCACTTTATCTTTAATGAAACCCTCAAGTAACTGCAATTTATTACGGAGAACGGTATGATAATCCGTTCCCCAAGAAGCCCGGCAAAAGATCCCTCGCCGCTCACCTTTTGTGCTTTGCGGAGCATCCTTCAATTTTGACGGATAAGCAAGTGCAATCGAAATGATGGATTGCGGTTTTTCGAATATCAATTCAGGCCTGACCCTTTTTTCTATATCGCCTTCTTCAAACCCTGACTGATAATCCAGTTCCTGTTGACGTATCAGGCGAGCTTTCAATTCGGCAAAAGCCGTGGCCGATGTAAAACCGATTTTATCTATGCCGATCTCTTTACTATATAAAATCACTTCTTGCTTGAATGCATTCATATCCATATTAATCACCTACGTTCATTCAGTATTCCGATCGAAGCTTGTATCCATTTCAAACCATTGCTATCTATGATAAACTAATTGCAATCATTTTTGGAGGTGAAACGCTTGGAAATTACCGTATCAGCTAATCTTAGCAGTAAAATCCCCCAATTCAAAGTTGGGATCATTACATATGAAAACATCGAAGTAGGTCCCTCCCCGCAAATGGTGAAAGGGAGACTTCAACTATTTCAGGAAGCTCTTTTCTTCGACCTTGAAGAAAAGGAATTGACCGACTTTTCCGGCATTAAAGTGTGGCGGGAGACTTTCAAGGCTGCAGGGACCAACCCGTCACGGTATCGCCCCTCCGTTGAAGCCCTGTACCGCCGCGTAAAAAAACAGAATTACTTGACACCCATCCATTCAGCCATAGATTTGAATAACTTCTTCTCCCTATTATATGAAGTTCCGATCGGCATTTATGATGCGGAAAAGGTATCAGGAGACATCTTGATTAAGATTGGCGAGGGGACGGATGGTTATGACGGTTTGAACGGCCGCTTGAATTCCATGGAAAATATGATTACATCAGCCGATCATGAGGGCGCATTCGGAAGCCCATACGTTGATTCAGAACGCACGAAAGTCACCGAAGAAACAAAGAAAGCCATCCAAATCATTTATTTACAACCCAATACTCCAATCACAGAAGCACATCAACTAACAAAATCCTTGATGGATATGTTCCTTGAAATCCACGGTGGTGAAGGGACTTACTCGATTGTAGAAGGCTAATCAAAATTGAACGGAAATAAACCCTTTCCACAATCGGAAGGGGTCTTTTCGTAAACTTTCCAAACTTTTAAAATAAATTACATTCCCATCGATCCATCCCTTCAGCTCATTCAACCCCTTCCCAAATTTCCGCCCCCATAAAATGCAGGTAATTTGGACAATAAAAAAATCCCACTGTAAACAGTAGAATTCTTGTAATAATATTTAAACGCAAAGCTTCGTTCTCCAGGTAACGAAACCCTACGTTATGAGTATGTATTGGAGCGGGTGAAGGGAATCGAACCCTCATCATCAGCTTGGAAGGCTGAGGTTTTACCACTAAACTACACCCGCATGTCCTTGTAGAACTTTGTCGAATTACCAATCAACAAAATTAATTATATAATTTAATGTGAAAAAATGCAATAGTTCTTTTAAAAAAATTTAATAATTAATGTATTGTAACGTTAATATATTCATTCATTCTAGTAGAGATGTTAAAAAGTCCCCTGATTCAGAGAACTTTTTCATCCTTTATGATGATTTAAGACCAAATGACTTCCATTAACCGCGGATAAACCTGCTGTGCCGTTTCAAGCAGCATGATTAACTTCCTGAACGCCAGATCCGGTACGATATCCCCCTCAATGGAGTATGAATACCGAATGGAAATGGTTCCATTTTCTTCATACAGCTTGGAATACCTAAAATTAGCATTATATTCATTCAACAGTGTATGTACATCCTGTTTCTTTTCAGGATTCTTCAATTCGGCGACATTAAAGCAAAATAAGTCCGCCACATTTTCATCTTGATTGAAAGCAAATACTAAAAGAACCTTCCACCCGTCCTTTAACTTTTGTTCAGCTCTAAAAAAGGTGGTGCCATCTTCATTCAACTCATTCATATAGATTTTCTCACTAGTTAAAAAATCACGAAATTCAGCAACGTTTGACATGGTTCATCACCTTTCTGTTTGTAAGTACATTTTATAATGAAAACTGGCATTTTTACAGACTTTTCTATAATCCTACCAATTTCATCCTATTAACAGAGGCGAAGAAATCCTTTTTTAATTGAATGGGAGTCAAATATGAACTCCCTTATTAGAATCAATAGATTGATTCGCCAGTTGCTTCCCCGCAAAACTGAAGTGCTTCTTGAAGGTCCAAAATCTCCTGGCGAATTTTTGAATATCCTTCAATTTCAGGCACTTCTTTATTAGTATGTGATCGACCTTTATCTGCCGCTATCGCCATGGTTTCGAAAACATACAGCATTTGTGCGAGCTCCCGCTCTGAAAGGACTGGCCGTTCAGGCCAGCTGGCATTTAGATAATAGCCCAACTGTTCTATCGAAAATATAACGGGCCAAAAAGATTCCAGTCTAGCCTTGTTTTTGAATATCTCACCAAGGGATGCATTGTAAACCGTTAATAGATTCACCATATTTGTTTGCATTTTGTTCCTTTCGCTGCTTTCATCAATTGCAAGGTCATTATCTTTCTCAGAGAACGCCATCAATAATAACTGCCCCTGGCTTCGAATCGTTTTGGCCATCAAATGATTGAGAAGACTGGATGCAGAACGACTGCCGAGTAACAGCGCCCCAATAAGACCTATCAAGCTTCCAACGACGATATCGGTTATTCTTACAGTCGCAAAAAAACTGAAATCATAGCTTTGAGATGAATATTCCGCCATGATTAATGCTGAAGGAGTAAAAAACATCGCTGCCAATCCATAATTCCGAACGATGAAAAGCTCTGTAATGAATGTCAACAGTAAAATGATCAAAACGATGATGAACTCGTTATGAACGGCTGCTAGAATTAAACTTGCTATCAGGAGTCCGATGACCGTCCCGAAAGTCCTTTGGACCGCCCGATGGAATGTGGCGATTATGGTCGAACCCGACATAACGGCCGCACAGGATAAGGGAATCCAGTACGAACGGTTAAAATCGGCGGAATAGGCGATGATGGCGGCAATGGTAAGGATTGTTCCATATCGAACGGAAGAGAGAAAGACAATTGAATTCTTATCGAACGCCCCAAGAAAAATGGTTTTTAAAGAAGGCTTTGAGATGGTTGCTGCTTGATCGATTTTCTGGACAGGTTCATTCATGATGGCATCTGCATTATAAATCTTCATGAATAACTCTTCCACCTCTTCAGTCATTTGGTCAGGTTGAAGGATCTTTTTTTCATTCTTTGTTTTAGATGCAATGGAACCGGTAAGGGCACGAACGGATTGACCTAATTCTGGCGGCAGTACGATATTTTTGTTCAAGGAAATTTCCAGAACCTCCAAGAATATGGCATTCGCATGTTCATTCAGTAGGAACAACCGCTTTAACTCATCTGGGCTTCGCCTGTTTGAAAACCCGGCTAACAGTGTATCTTCAGCCTGTTTCATCGCCAATACCGTTCCCTGTCTTGCTTTATTGTATTTCTCGGTTCCCATGGAATCAAAGAATGCCCCCAATTCTCTGTACACCTTTTCCACCGCAAGCGATTCTGGTCCATGAGGGTTGAAAAACCACCCTAACATACAGATTATCCAAGATAGTGTCCCACCCATTAAAACGAGGCCCCCACGCAACGGAGCCAGACTTTGATCAACGGGCATACCTGTCGCAAGCGCAAAGCTCAAGACGAAGAATACCGCCGAAGGACCGGTAATCTTTAATGCACCAAATATAAAAAAAATACTTGCCCCGATGATCCCCATCATTATGGCTGTTCCCAATTGGTATGGAGCCAAAAGCGTCCCTAATACAACAGATAAAGCAAGACCCACCATCACAAAGAAAATCTTTATAGCTCTTTGGTGATACGGTTGGTTAAAAACGTATAAATAAGTGAAACCTCCGATCCCTGCCAGTAAACCGTACGCTAAATTTCCGAATAATAAGCCAATAAAAACAGGTAAGGCAGCAGCTATGCCTGCGCTTAGTGCTTTTATCCAAGGAAATGGATTCTTCTTTATTTCAAAAGCCTGTTTAAATGTCGTATGTATCGCATCTGATTTCAGAGATTCGGAAGGGTGCTTATTTTCACTCATTTTCAATTTATCCTTTCATTAATGATTCTATTGACTCTGCAGTGAAAGCTACTGATAAGATGACTGCTAATAATTAATATCCTTCATATGGATAAAAAGATACCACTAAAGGTAAAAGCAAAGTAGATTGGAACGGGTGTGCGAGACTCCTGCGGGAAAAGCGCGTCCAGGGAGACCCCGCAGGCGCAAAGGCACCTAGGACGGATTGCCTGCGCAAAGTGAGTGCCTATAGGCAACGTTCAAATTTGCCTACAGTCTGGGATATCTTTTTATGAAAAGGAAAACGGCCTTTTCTCGATTGAATATCGAAAAAAGGCCGTTTTTATTATAAGCTGCTTAAAAATCACAACAAAGGACCTTCCTCAGCTTTATTTCCATAATACTTAGAGTTGAGCGAATTCAGGTTCCGCAACTTTTACAAGCTGCTTACCGAGGTTCGTTCCTTTAAACAAACCTAAAAATGCATCAGGTGTGTTTTTGAACCCTTCAATAATCGTTTCTTCATACTTCAGCTTTCCTTCTTGAAGCCACTTACCTAAATCCGTCGCACCCTCTTGGAATCTAGCGGCATAATTTCCAACTGTGAAACCTTTCATAAGTGCACTCGTTTTGATCATCGCCGATTGCAGACGCGGTCCTAGATCTTTCCCTTCTGAATTATACGAGGAAATCGCTCCGCATAATGGAATTCGGGCATTCGCATTCAAAAGTGTGAAAACAGCATCTGTCACCTCGCCGCCCACATTATCGAAATAAACATCGATTCCATCAGGAACAGCATTAGCTAAATCTGTCGCAAAACTATCACTTTTATAATTTACGGCTCCATCAAATCCGAGCTCTTTCGTTAAGTACTCAAGTTTTTCATCTGAACCAGCGATGCCAATAACCTTCGCACCTTTTATCTTAGCAATTTGTCCGACTACTGAACCAACTGCTCCAGCCGCTCCGGAAACAACTACAGTTTCACCTTCTTGAGGTTTACCAATATCAAGCAAACCAAAGTAAGCTGTCAAACCGGTCATTCCAAGAATCCCTAAATGCGTTGTGATCGGAGCCACCTTGGGATCAATCACGCGGATTTCCTTTTCAGTGACAACTGTATATTCTGCCCAGTCGATATTCCCAACAACGACATCCCCTTGTTTGAAAGAATTCGATTTGGACTCAACAACTTCAGCAACAACGCCACCCGTGATGACTTTATTCAATTCAAATGGAGCAATGTATGATTTGGTTTCTTGCATTCTGCCACGCATGTATGGATCGACAGATAAATATAGCGTCCGTACTAAAATCTCATTATCTTTTGGTGTGGGAACTTCACTCTCAACAAAGTTAAAATCTTCTTTCGAAGGCATACCTTTTGGACGGTTTGCCAGGGTGATTTTTTGTTGTTTTGTTTGTGTCATCAATCGTTCCTCCTTGATTTTGAATGCGTAATATCGAAAAGAAGCGTATCACTGTTGAAGTTCATAGGTCAAAGAATATGATTGCCTTTTGCTTCCATAACACTCTTCATGTAGCCTTTCTTGAAAGTCCTAAACTTGCTACGACCTATTATGCCCTATGTTTTTCATTCATATAAAGGACATGAGGAAAATGCTTTGTCCTACAATGTTCGTTTTAAGCATAAATAATGTACGACGACTTCTACCATATACGGTTCGCTTCCTGGAAATTTAACGGCCTTTCCCCGTTTGGATACCGAGAAAAGGCCGCAGCTTGAAATACACTATTTTTATTGATCTGCTTGGCAAATGGTCAAGCTCAGCAGCTACTTTCTTTCTTCTTCTTTTTTATATTCCTGGTTTAAAACGTCAGCCTGGACTGTTTTCACTGCAATCATTGAGGCTATGTTCGCCCTTGAAAAAACTTTGCAAACATATGTGAACTTGGTTTAATGGATGGTCTACATCAATTTTGAAATAAACATCGTCGCAATTCCAAAGTAAATAAGTAACGAGAGTATATCATTTAGTGTTGTAATTAATGGACCAGAAGCAACTGCGGGATCGATGTTGAGTTTATATAAGATTAGAGGAATGATGGTCCCAGCTAAGGTCCCAATAATTAGGGTCATGACTAACGAACTTCCAACCACTAATCCCAGAACGGGATTTCCCTGCCAAACATAAGCTATGATGGAAATTAATATTCCACAGGTAATGCCTATTATCAATCCAACTTTCAGTTCCCGTATAATAAGTCTGGTTACGACTCCCTTATCCGTATCACTAGTGATTAGGCCCCTTACAACAACAGCTAAAGATTGGGTACCTGTATTTCCAGTCATCCCTGCGATCATCGGCATAAAGAAAGCAAGTGCAACAACTTTGGACAATGTTTCTTCAAAACTGCTTATAATAGTTCCAGACACTAATCCGATAAATAAAAGTAAAATAAGCCAGGGGAGCCGACGATATGCGGCCACATGGGCCTTCGTGTCAAAATCAATAGCTTTACCGGATGCCGATAGTTTTTCAATATCTTCGTTTGCTTCTTTAATGACAACATCAATAATATCATCAACGGTTACAATTCCTAATAACTCATTATTTTTTTCAACAACAGGGATTGCTAAAAAATCATAACGCTCAATAACACCGGCTACCTCTTCTTGATCTTCATAAGCCGATACGGAGATCACTCGGCTGTACATAATATCTTTAATTTTTTCAGATTCATCATTTATTATTAAATCCCGATATGAGACAACACCAACTAATTTTTTATCATTATCAATTACATAAAGATAGTTAATCGTTTCCGAAAACTCCGCAAATATTTTAAGTTTTTCAACTGATTCACGGACCGTATAATGTTGGGGGATCCATACAAAACGGTTTGTCATTATTCGTCCCGCCGTTTCAGGGGGATAATTCATGATATTTTGAACGATTTTAGATTCTTCTTGTTTCATGCCTGAAAGAAGTTCTTCAATTTTCCCAGGGGATAGGTTCTCTAACAATGAAGCTAGGTCATCATTATCCATTAAATCCATTACATGCCCGGATTTCTCTATTCCTAATTTACTAAGAATCTTTAATTGATGTACTTTTTCAAGCTCTTGAATCAGTTCAGCGATTTGTTCTGAATTAAGGAACAGCAAGAAACGTGTATGATGTTTTTCTGGGAGTCCCTCAAAAATCCGAGCAATGTCATATGGATGGAGTTCTTCTAATATTGCTTGAAATTCTTTCTTTTTTCCTTCTTTTAAAACTTTTATGATTTGTAAAGTTATTTGGTCTTCTGTCAAGACTTTTATCATTTTTTCCACTCACTCCTTTTTAGGGGAGCAAAAAAATATTTCCTTAATAAGCGTAAAAAAAATATTATTATTCCCCTTCCAAAATCTTGTGTTTATTCAATTTTCACTAAGTTTCGAGTATATCGTCGCGAATAAGGATCCAAATCCTCACCTCCAGGAAAAAAATAAAAACACCTCCATTACAAATGAAGGCGTCAAAAATACGGTATATATGCGTACATTGTCTGGATGACAAATAAAACAGTCGTATATGACTGAATGACAAATACATAGCATAAATCCAGTTCCTCCATTCGTAGAGCTTTAGCACTGTGTGGCATAGGACAAAGCCAGCTACATTAAAAACCACCTTATGTCGATGGTTTCTGTTGACCCATTGGCGTCTTTCGACATTTTTGGGCAGTAGCGTATCTCCTACACAGGAGCCTCACCTAACGAGGATATTTAATTTACACATCTACTCTAAAAGAGTTTCTTTTAGAAGTCAATGTTTGTTTTATAAAAAATTCTGATATTGACCTAATATAGCTACCGCTATGAGGGTAGTCAATTTTTAAAAAATCTACTTTGAGAACAGCACCGTCCTTAAGCATACCGATATTAGACACAGCCTCATTAGCCATTAAATCTATTATGTACACTTTTATGGAAAAATAAATACCACCTCAATGGAAAAAATCGGAAATTCATATTAATATATATTTATAATGAAGACTGATAGAAGTGATTCAAATATCAATAATGAAAGAGTGACTGAAACAGAAAACGACAATAAAGTTCTAATAAAGAAAGGAAGTTGCTCAAATGAAAAGACCTTTAAAGATTATATGTATCATCGTAAGCGCTTTAGTATTAATGGCAGGTTGCAGAATCAAGGAGGCGGAACAGGTGGATGAGAATTTGAAGGAAGTGAGCTCATTGAAAGATATTGAAGGTAAGTGGGAAGGAGATATAAATATTCCCAATCAACCCCTTCCAATTATTGTTCATTTCACGAAGGAAGATGGAACTATAAGTATTCCTGTACAAGGATTGAACGAATTCCCCTTAACAAGTGTTAAGTTAAGTAAATCAGATTTATTTTTTGATATGAAAATTCAAAATCAGCAAATAACGTTTGATGGGAAAGTCGATCAGGAAAAGATTTCAGGAACATTTGCTCAGAATGGGCAAGAGTACCCCTTTGAATTGCTTAAGAAATCCAATCAGGAAGTTGCAGAAAAAGAATCAGGTGAAGTTGTGCAGGCCGACTTAAAGAAAGGAACAATTAATGGCCTTTTAGAAATACCAAAAAATGAAGGCCCTTTTCCTGTGATGATTATAATTGCGGGTTCTGGTCCGACTGATAAAGATGGGAACACCATTGCAATTCCCGGGAAAAATAATAGTTTGAAAATGTTAGCCGAAAGTCTTGCGGAAAAAGGTATTGCAAGCATAAGGTACGATAAGCGCGGTATAGGGGAAAATATGAAATTAGCAGGAAAAGAAGAGGACCTGAGATTTGAACAATATATTGATGATGCAGCTGCTTGGGTTCAATTTGCTAAGAAGGATCGGCGTTTTTCCAAAGTTGGCATCATCGGCCATAGTGAAGGTTCTTTAATTGGAATGGCAGCTGCAAAGAAAACGGAGACAGACATATTCATTTCATTAGCGGGTGCAGGCGAACCTATAGACCAAGTACTTGTTAAACAGCTTGAAGAGCAGTTGACACCGGCGTTATTAACGGAATCCAAGGATATTCTGACAAATCTAAAACAAGGTAAACAAGTCGAGTCTGTCAATGCAGACTTATATAGTGTATTCCGTCCTTCTGTTCAACCCTACATGATTTCTTGGATTCATTATAATCCGATAGAATTAGTAAAAGAACTAAAAATCCCTGTTCTAATCGTAAACGGGAATAGAGATATCCAAGTGGCGCCCAATAATGCAAAAGCTTTGCACAAGGAAAAAGGCGATTCTGAATTACTTATAATCGAAAAGATGAATCATGTATTGAAAGAAGCCCCTGCAGATCGAGAAGGAAATCTAGCAACCTATACAAATCCTGAACTACCGTTATCACCTGGATTGGTGAATGGAATTCTTGAATTTTTAAACAAACATGACATCACCAGTAATGATGATCCATTAAAATGATGATAATTGAGAATTGGTTCTCCCGGGGGTTGCAAAAATGTATCAAATGATCAATATTAGGGTAAATACTGAAAGTCCCTAGTTAAGATAAAGAATACAAAACTTCAGCAAGGGTATTCTTTATTGCATTACCCTGTCAATACTTTGATAATGATAAATTGTATTTTTTAAATAGGAACAGGGAGCCAAATTTATTGGCTCCCTCCAGTTTGTAGACAAAAGGGGTTCGGAATTAAAAAATTCCGAACCCCTTTTTGAGATTCCCTTTGAATTTTTGCCTGA
>NZ_JBHZPE010000034.1:0-54261 GCF_042787985.1 Peribacillus sp. YIM B13481 | reverse complement strand
TCGAATTTGGAGACTATGTGAACTGGTTTAATAAGTTGCGAATTCATGGAACTTTAGGCTACGTAAGCCCTCTAGAATTTAAAAAGTTGTCCCTTAAAAAGGTTGTTTGATTTAGTGTTGACAATCCAGTTTGCATGAAAACAATAAAAATTAATTATTTCCTACACAAAAAAACAGAAACAGAAAAACACTATCCTGCATTACGTTCCATTACAAGAACCAAACAACCCTTTTCAGACCATGGTTCATGTTCTGTATTAGGTCCATAACAGAGATAAGAACCTGCTCCATACTCAACATCATTGCTGATAAGAGCCCCATCTAATACGAATAATTCCTCGGTATCCTTATGCGTATGTTGAGGGAATTTTGCCCCCGGTGCAAATCGCACGACATAACGCAGTTCACCATTCTCATCTCGTAATGGAATTTGTTCTATACCATCCATAACAAATTTCCACTCACTGTTTGTGATATCAACGGAAAATAAATCTTTCATGTTATCATCTCCTTCTATACAAATAGTAATTTACGATGATATATTAGTCAATATGAACAAAAATGAACTATTCTTCAGGAGGAATGAATTATGGAAATTCGTTTGTTACAGACATTTCAAGCTGTTGTCCAATGTGGTAGTCAGATAAAAGCAGCAAATCAGCTACAATACGCACAATCTACCATCACCCTACACATCAATCAATTAGAAGAAAAACTCGGCATCGAACTGTTTGAGCGTAAAGGAAAACAAATGGTGCTAACCGAAGCCGGAAGACTTGTGAAAGAACAGGCAGATATTTTATTAAATCAAGTGGATGTAATCACCGAAACCGCAAAAGAATTTTCAATCGGTCAGAAAGGACTTATTCGGATTGGAGCAATTGATTCCATTGGCAAAACAAATTTGATTTCCGTACTAACAACGTTTATGAAAGAACATCCACAAATTTGTCTTTCCATCGAAAGTGGCGTAACCCAACAATTTAGTCAACGGATTATCGCTAACGAACTTGATATTGCCTTATGTCCCCCTCCATCACCAGAATTAAATCTTGAATTTTATCCGCTATTTGAAGAAAAGCTTTGTTTGATACTGCCAATCGACCATCCATTATCTACACAAGAAAAAATTTACATGTGTGATTTGGAAGATGAAAATTTCATTTTAACTGGACAATTGTGTGTTTATCGGCGAAAAATAGAGCATGTTTTTCTTCATCATGGCTTTCATTTACACTCTAATTACGATGCAGCAAACATGGAGATGGTTTTAAATCTTGTATTACAAGGGTTTGGTATTGCTATGCTACCTAGCAATTTCGTTGCCAATTCACACCAATACGCTATTCGTGACATCGATGATATTTCATTCGCTTTACCTGTTGGATTAATCCGCAAAAAAAATAAAGTCCTCAGCCCTGCTACAGAAAAATTGGTAGCTAACATATTTTCATCCTGCAAAACAAGCACAAAAACCAGCTAATGTTTGTCAAGCAGATCTGCCTTGGTACCTAAAAGATTTTTTGTTATAATGTTTATGGAAATGACAAATAAACCTCCATCGACGTGGAGGTTTATGGAATTTATTGATTATGTGCGATAGGGCTCGCCTCGGGTAAGGATGGCATAAACGTGATGTAGAAGCTAAGTGGGCGCAGGCGATCACGGCCACCTTGTAGGGCTTGCCCTCTTTCTTTGAAGTTCCCCGTGTATTCACCACATCTTCCTTCAAATAAGTTCCGTTAGGAATTGTTTGCTTCTTCGCAGATAACGAACGCCTAGTATTCATCCTCCTTAATCTGTTCGGTCCTTCCTTATCTTCTCGAGTAGACAAGTACTATGACCTCTGTTGACTTCTGATGATTCAGCTGTCACCAAGTGTACTTGGCTGTCATCAGACCTCCCCGGGTAAGAGTGCAATCTTTCCCTCCATCTATCTGCTTCATTTACTCTGTACCACCTTAGGCAGTAAGGACTTTGTTTTGTTTCGCAAACTCATCCAATGATACCTAGCCTTATATGAATTTCGTGTTCCTCAGACCGAAGGTTTGCCGCTTGCTTCCTTCAGATTCCACGTCAACGTGGACACCCTCGCATTAAGTTAACCACTACTACTGCCTTCATAGTTCGGGACTTTCACCCTATAGATTGCACCCATGCCGTGCCCACGAAAAAGCTGCCTTAAAGACAGCTCTGATCTTCAGCTAACGCACCTGATAGTTTAAGTACAATATTTCACAAACTTTCGCATTAATATTAGATGTATAATTAGTAAATGAAATACCAGTAAAACACATTCAAACCGTATTAATAAATATCCCCATAATCACAAGACCAATAAGGATAGCTGCAAGTGATAATATTAAAGCAAGACCTTACTAATTCACCACCAGTACCAAAAAAAGTATCAAGTATTCCTAAAACTAAAAAAATCACCTTATTTGAAGTTTTAGATTCATCTGCCTTAAAATCTTTATAGCCATAAATCAATAGGGATATAAAAGAAACCAGACCTATAAAAAAGAGAATGAACCCACCGAACATTTTCATAAAAAATTTCCCCTTCGTTACAAGTTTAACCAGAAATCTAACGGAAATATATTATATCTTTAATATAATACATTATCTGTTATTCCTAATCGTTGTGAAGGGGGTAATTCTTTTATTATCTTCTTATTTCTCTTTATTAAACTAAAGCACCCGTAAGTTTATTAAGAAAAGCGATTCTTATTTTATCTACGTGATTACATATTTCACTGGCGATATGTCAAAATCCATCAATTATTGGTGTTGGTTTTGAATAAAGTTTGATTAAAAATTTTCTGTAAACCCACAAGCTATGGCTAATAAAAGGAAACCATTTTGAAAAAAGATTAATCATAATGGTTTCCTTTCTTTTTGAATGGACTCTCCAGTTTTCTAAAAAAGTTTAATCAAAGTATCACAACTTTATTCAAAACTTCGCATCTTTCTTACAAACATCGCAATTTTATTTTAAAGACACAATTACCAATGGCGGATTCTTAAGAAGATTAATAATAAAATCCAAGTGAAAATTTAAGAAAAATTTAATATTTACCCCACTTTTTATTTTAAAAGTTTTTCCTATCCTATAAACAAGTGACATCAAGGAGGAGACTAAAAATGAAAAAGCGGGGATTTTGGTGCATTATTTCTAGTTTTTATTTTTAATATATTACCGATATCCCAAGATAAAGTAGGGGATTGAAAATATGAACAAAATGATAATACAGCTACTGAAAATTCCTAAAAGATTGAGATTACGAAGAGCAGATCTATCAAGGGAATCTGCTTTTGTTAAACAGTGAATATGCTGTTCAACAAGCTGGTATAAAATCGGATATCATAAATTTATTTACACACAAAGATTTAACAACCGGATACCAGTTACTTAATAGTGAAATAAAATTATCAGAAGAAATAGCTGAAAACCTATCGGAGATGATAGCGTAGTGTAAAGTAGGAATAAAGCTTAGATTAAAAATTTGAAAAAGAATTAGGAATTGAGGATTTATATGGAAAAATCAAAATAAAATAACTGCTGGCTTGTTGGCCGTATATTTATTTACATTAACATGGATTATAGTCTTTAAAATGCAATTTTCATTTCAAGGCTTGCCGGATTTTAGGGAAATCAACTTAATCCCTTTTGCTGGTTCAGCTAATATTAATAATCAAATAGATTTTAATGAAATAATCTATAATGTACTTGCATTTATCCCATTTGGAATTTATATCAGTATGCTAAAACCAATTGGGTCTTTCTTGAAAAAGATTGCAGTAATAGCAGGAGTTAGTTTGTTATTTGAAGTATTGCAATTCCTCTTTGCTATAGGAGCTAGCGATATAACTGACTTTATGGGAAATACATTAGGTGGAATTATTGGAGTTGGAGTTTATATTGTATTTTGTAAGCTGTTTAGTACAAAAGCAAATAAAATCCTTAATGTTTTAGCTTCAATCGGAACGATATGCATTGTTGCATTATTGCTGTTATTAATATATCTCAGGATTAGTGGTGTTATTATTTATAAAGTTTCCTAAGTAATTGGAGAATTGCTGTTCATGAAAATTAACAGAGGGTATACTATCAATGACTTTGATAAAGCAGGTTCTTTATTTATAAACAAGAATGACAAATATCACAAGCCACCTATTTTGAGGGTGGCTTTTTTACCAAGGCCATAAATCCATACGACTAATAAAATCATTGCTAATAAGACCTGCGCAGCCAATAACTTCACCAGAGTCCTCCATTAAACACCAAATAGGAAACGGACTATCCGTTGTTATGCTGTGTGTAATACAGTTCTCATATACTTTCATAGTGTTTTCGTTTGCCCATTTGCACTGAAAATATTTTATTGCTTTTTCTTTATACTCTGGATGTTCTCTAACACTAATAATTTGCGCTTCTTTTTCTTGTTTTAGTTTAAAGTCGGGTCTCCATTTTCTTAGAGTACATTAATTTATTAGCATTTTATCTAATTCACGAACTTTATCATATGACTCCAATAGTTGTTCAGGTATTAATGTTCTCCCATATTCCCAAGCATTAGTTTCTATTTCAGATTTTAGCTTTTCTTTTTCTTCTTCGTTACCATACATCAAAATCCTTAAATCATGTTTGTTTTTCTTAAAATCTAAATAATAACCAATCATACGATAAAGAATAATTTTAACAAAGTCTTCCTCTGTCTCTTTAATTCTAATTTTCCCTTTATAACCGTTAACTTGAAGGTAATTGAATTTTATAGTATTGGTCGATACGTTATAACTCATAGGTGCACTTAGATTATTGTCAAACTCATGAATAATATCCAAATTGTGCTCATTTAATGTGTTATTAATTATCTTTTCGATATCGCTTATATAAATCATTTAACTATCACTTCCCTTTTAAAGACTCTTCATTATAGTAGTAGATTAAGTTATTCTTCCTTTATCAATATAATAAACTGTTGAGATATTAAAATCACATAGTAAAAAATAAAGGAAATATTTACTATATAATACTAAAGTGGAGGGTAAGTCCTACGAGAAGTGTGATTAATCCCTAATAGAACCCCTAAAGGAATTTGCTTTAAATTACTCTTTCATACTTTCCTCCCTCTATTTATTTCACTTTAAAACTTACTATCATTGGTTGTAATTCTTCTTGAAATTGTTCTACCATCATTTCAGGTGAAGGCATTTTATTATACTTTTCAATCCAAGAAACGTAATGAAGTGCTACATTATGCGCAATATCAAAGTAGGGGACAGGTTCGTTGTAACCACACACTCTCTGTGAGCTGGAAATTTATCTCTGAAGTCTTACATCGTTTGCCGTTATTTTACATATTCTTCATGCGTCATGCTCAGAGCTTCCAAGAAGTATTCCCGTGCATGGTATTTGGTAGTAAAGGTAATCCAACACATTATAGTAAATTGGGTTTTACCGAAGAATATGATTATGCACCTTTTAAAGAAAAGCCAAAAATACGGTCTTATTTTTAACCTCAATCGTTAGCTGAATAAGCAAAAGACTTATCCAAAGTTCCTTGAAATATTAATTATTACCAATTATTGTCCCGTAATACGTTTTACTCCTTCTCTATCCAGAAAAAAGGCCCAAACCCCTGTGATATCAAAGATTTGAGCCTTTGTTAGTTGATGACCTGTGAGGGATTCGAACCCACGACCCCTTCCCTGTCAAGGAACGTGCCTCAATACAAAATCCCTATCCATGTTTTCACAGCCGTCGCTAGAATCAATAGAGCCAATATGACTTGCAGGACTTTTACATTCATCTTTTTACCGGCCATCGCCCCAAGCGGAGATGCTATTAAACTAGCAACAACCATGATCAATGCCGGATAGAAATCAACTTGCCCTGTTGAGATTTTCCCTGCTGTTGCACCAATGGATGAAATGAATGTGATTGCTAATGAAGACGCGATCGTAACCCTGGTTGGAATTCTTAAAACGATGAGCATGATGGGAACTAATAGAAAGCTCCCTCCAGCCCCGACTATTCCAGACCCTAATCCAACGATTAATGCAAGTATGGCCGCAAGCCATTTGTTAAAGGTAACTTGATCCAAGGGAATGTCATCTATGCCTTTCTTCGGAATGAACATCATGACAGCCGCTATCAAAGCCAAAATGCCATAGACGATATTCACTCCGTCTTCCGACATCGATTGTGATCCAAAGCTTCCAACCACGCTTCCGATTAGAACGCTGATCCCCATATAGAAAATGAGCGTTTTATTTAAATGTCCGCTCTTACGATAGCTCCATACACCTCCGATGGAAGCGAATAAGACTTGTACAGCACTTATCCCTGTTACATCATGGGCACTAAATGCCACTAAACCGAAGATGGGGGGAATAAACAGAAGCATTGGATAATTTATAATCGAGCCCCCGATGCCGAGCATTCCAGAAACATATGAACCTATAAAACCAATTAAAAAGATGGTAATGATAAAGATGATATCCATTGTACCTGCCTCCCTTAAAAGAAGGGAACCCTAATGGTTCCCTTCTCTTATCAGCCTTTCCTGATCCAAAATTTCAGTATATCATTTTCTTCTGCCGTTTCCACTAGTTCATGACCACCGGATCTTGACCAAGCAGCTAAGTCGGCTTTAGCTCCTTTATCGGTTACATGTATTTCCAGCACTTGTCCGGTTTGCAAATCATTCATCGCTTTTTTCGTCTTAACAATCGGCATTGGACATGCAAGTCCCCTAGCATCTAACACTTTATCTGAAATCATTTTTCATCTCTCCTATTGGCTTCATTTTTTATCAGGTTTAGCGAACCGCACAACGATTTGGTCCGATTTCCATTTCGCGCTGTTTTTCATCATCGGGCTCGATTTTCCCCATATTGGTTTCGCGAATGTCTTGATAAGCGTTCGGTTGAGGTGGTAAATTACCTGTTACCAGCTCTCTGAATTCTATTTCATCGGCAATGTTCATTCCATGATTTTCAGCAAACAGCGTTCCCAACTTTTTAGCGACACTTCCGTCTTCATTCAATTCATCAATGATCATGAAATGTGATGGCAATACGATTAACTCGTCCGATAGTTCCCTATAACGTGTATACAGTGTTTCTCTCAAGTCCCCTACCCAATCTTCAGCCAATCCCGCTAGGTCCGGTCTGCCAATGGAATCGATGAATAGTATATCTCCGGAAAGCAGGTATTTTCCATCGACCACAAAAGATGTGGAGCCAATGGTGTGGCCAGGGGAGTATAATGCTTCGATATCAATCGCTGAATGACCGATCTTTATCACTTTACCGCTTTCTAATGGCTGATATTCAAAAGTTACCTCAGCTGCATCTTTTGGCGGCAGCCAGTAATCTGCTTTTGTCCTTTCCGCTATTCGTCTTCCTCCTGAAATGTGATCGGCATGTAGGTGTGTATCTAGAACATGTGTAATTTTCACTCCGATACCATCGGCGAAATCAAGGTAGGCATCAATCATTCTTGTGGAATCAATAACGGCTGCTTCACCATTGGAAACGACCATGTATGATAAACAGCCTTTACCAAGTCGCACAAATTGGTAAATTTCTCCGACATTGGTCAACTCGCCGATTTTCACCGGTTCCAAATGTTCACTCCATGTTTTCATTCCACCCTTTAAGTAAGAAACATCCAATCCAGCTTCAAAAAGCATCTCAGCTACCATAACGGATGAGCCTTCCTTTGCACATACAACCAGGATTTCCTTATGTGCCGGAATTTGATCGATGATTTCTTCAACGCCATCCAGTAAATCGAAGTAAGGGATATTAAGGAATTCAAAATTCTCCCCTTCCATTTTCCAATCGTTAAAATCACTTTCATTTCGAACATCCAAAATGAATAAGTCCGTTTTATTGATTACTTTCTTTGAAACCTCCGCCGCTGTCATTGGATTAACTGCCATTCTTTATACCCCCTATAGTATTTAACATTTCAATTTTTTTACATTAAAAGGATAAGGTTACATCAGCATCCTTAGCGAACTCTAAAAATGTGACCGCTCCACCCACTTCGATGCCGTCAACGAAAGCTTCTTTTTCCAACCCCTTAACATCCATAGTCATTTGACACCCAATAAACTTAACGTTCATTTCCTGGGCCATAGTAACTAACTCTGGAATGGAAGGAACATTAGCCTTTTTAAATCCTTCGGCAAAATGATCTTTACCTTCAGGCATTGGCAGTTGTACATTTGCTTCTTTATGAATTAAGTTTAAGCCTTCGAAAGTAAAGAAAATGGCCACTTCTTGATCCGTTGCTGCCGCTGCCGTTGCGATGTTAACACTTTATATGCGTCAAATAACCCACCATTACTTGCGATTATAGCCACTTCTTTAGACATGATATATTCCTCCATTTTAAGTCTCTGTTATTCATTCACTGATTTTTGGGTAGGACCATTCCACTGGCTCATGCCTGGTTCAACATTAAATACCTGTTCAAATCCAGCTGCTGTCAGTTTTTGTGCAGCCAGATCACTTCGGCTGCCAGTACGGCAAATCACGAAAATCTCGGACTCTTTATCCAATTCACGCATACGTTGTTCCAATTCACCCATCGGGAGGGATTTAGCTGTTGGAATATGATTGAAAGCATACTCTGCCGCTTCTCGTACATCAAGGATGATTGTGTTTTGATTTTCTTCGATTTTTTGAAGAAGGCCGTCATTTGAAATGACTTTTTGATGCTTCTTCTCTTGTTGCTCTTCTCCGCCTGCTTTCCGAAGATAATGTTTTAGCGTGGTCCCCCCTTCAACCGTACCCAAATATTGATGACCTGTACTTTCGGCCCAGGCTTTCATATCGGCAGTTGACCCTTTATCAGTCGCTTGAACTTCAAGCACTTCCCCTGCTGCCAGGCCGTGCATGGCTTTTTTCGTTTTTACGATTGGCATTGGGCAAGCTAAACCTTTAGCATCCAAAACGAAATTTGTTTTAATCATTTTATTTCCTCCTTGTGTTTTTTATAGAGATGGGGGTATATTTAGCTTTAAAAATTATTCTATGGGACCTTCCCATTCATTCATGCCGCCCACCATGTTCAACACTTTATATCCATGATCCTCAAGTAACTGCGCTGCCCTTGAACTTCTGCCCCCTGACCGGCAGACCATGATATACTCTTTTGATTTATCCAGATCCTGCATTCTAAATTCCACTAGGCCCAACAGGATGTTCAAAGCATTTGGTATTTTCCCTGCCTTTACTTCATCCACCTCCCGCACATCAATAATATGGACTGGCGAGTTTCCCTTCAATAATGCACTCACTTCATTCGGTAAAATTTCTTTCATCTTTATAATATCCTCCTTTTATTCGCGCCAAGAATTCATGCCGCCTTTTACGTTGGTGACTTCATTAAATCCGAGTTTTTTCAAAGCTTTACATGCATTACTGCTCCGCATCCCGCTTTGGCAAATCACAACAACTTCTTTATCTTTTGAAAGTCCTTGTGCCCTTTTGCCAAGTTCGTTTAAAGGTATATTTTTAAAGACCTTAATATGATTGCCCCTAAATTCATTAGGAGTACGGACATCAATGAATTGCTTACTTCCTTTGTTATTCAACGCCGCTTTTAACTCAGCCGCATTTATATTTTTTATCCCCTTTGCCGGAACAAATCGCTGATATAAAAACCAAACGATGACACCCAATATGATGATATTAAATATAGTTCCCATTTGAACTCATCCCTCCGGTACCCCAATTTATATAAATAAGTTTACATTTCCATCCTCTGCTTCGGCTAAATAAGCCGCTACACCTGCATATTCTATTCCATCCATTAATTCCTCTTGCTGCAAGCCCAATAAATCCATCGTCATCGTACAGGCAATCAGTTTCACATCTTGTTCTTGGGCCAACTCAATTAAATTCGGGAGTGACATGGCATTATGTTTTTTCATCACGTGCTTGATCATTTTCGGCCCCATTCCAGCAAAGTTCATGTTGGATAGACCCATTTTATCAGAACCACGGGGCATCATTTTTGCAAACATTTTTTCAAGAAAGCCTTTTTTTAATGACAGCGGCTCATCTTTCCTTAAAGCATTCAATCCCCAGAATGTATGGAAGATGGTCACTTCATGATCGTAGGCTGCAGCACCATTTGCGATGATATAAGCAGCCATTGCCTTATCATAATCACCACTAAATAAAATGATCGTCGTTCTTCTCTTTTCAGTCATATATTTTTCCCCCTAAGCCTATTTCAATTACCTGTATAGGTATATAATTCGTTAAAAAAACATTCATTTCTATATACCCTGTAGGGTATATAATATGACGAAAAATACTGTTGGTCAACCTTCTTTAAATAGAATTTTCTATCCTTCATAAAACAGATATATGCCACCAGCTTCCTTTGCTTCCCGTTCTTCGGTCCAAATCTTCCAGATCACACCTTCTTCATCATTGATGCTTTTAGCTAAGCCAGCAAACCCTTCCACCATCTCGTGACCAAATGGCCCTTCCATTTTAAAATCAACTTGTAAAATATAAGCCATGAATAACTCTCTCCTTTTTTAGGTCAGGTGCTCTTTTACCTGCTTTTAATCAATAATTCAACAGCTTCCTTGACAAGATGTTCAGTGCCTTCACCTTTTTCGACATTTTCCCGAACGCATTGTTCTAGATTGGCACTTACGATAACACCCATGCTCCTATCGATGGCATTACGTGCAGCAGCTAACTGAGTGATGATTTCCCTGCAATCTTTCCCCTGCTCCATCATTCCAATAACTCCCTTGATTTGTCCTTCAATCCGCTTCAAGCGATTAAGGACACTTTTATCATATTCCATATTCTGCCCACCCATCTATTTACAAACACAATCACTGAATCACATAACTGGTTACCATAATTCCTTTTCCAATTAAGAAACGCAGCCCCAAGTTCACTTCCAATTTATAAGAAGCAATTACATGAATGTTTTCATGTGGGATTTCTTCATTAAAACATTTCAAATAGGCATAAGAGATATTCAAAAGCTCTTCATCACATTGTCACACTTATGATTAGAAGCCCTAATATCCAAAAAATCCTGTACTTCATTCAAAAAACTCTTAACAGGAACATACCGTTTATACAAAAACGGGACCAAAATAAGTAAAAATATTACAATAAATAAAATTTGTGCTTTTTACTCTTAGTTTACTCACTCCTAACTTATGAGTTCATAATATACCTATAGGGGTATATTGTCAAACTAAATAATTTCACAAAGTATATATACAAAAGAGTACCCGTGTACGTGTAAAGGCACAATAAATTATTTAAAATGCAAGTTAAAAACATACATAACACCGTTCAAAATTTTATGAACGGTGTTAACTCCTCTAATTTCCCCATTTTTTTGATGTTTCCCCTTGTTTCTGTGCCCATTTTCTAAATAAAGCAATTACCTGCTTCATTCTCTGTCAACTATCTTTGAAAAGTCATTAAGAGTACTTGAATACTTGATATAGGTTCGTGGTAAAAGATAGAGTTCATCTTTAATACCCTTCTCAATAAATGGTCCAGGAGTTGTCGTAAGTCCAAACAAATAGTATTTCTTCGTTTCTGCTACGACTTTATCGTTGAAATTCCCGTAAGGATACGCAAGAACATTAACTGGTTTGCCCGTTATTTTTTGAATTTTATCTTTGGACCCTTTCAGTTCATATTCATAATTTTTTATTTTCGTCAAATCGGGATGTGTAGCAGTATGAGACTGGATTGAGATTATCCCCGAATCAGCCATCAGTTTTAAATCCGATTTCGATAATCTGTTGGAACGACCGATAAAGTCAGAAATAACAAAAATGGTGCCAGTTGGTTTAAAACGTTCGGTTTTCAGTTTTTGAAAGATTGCGAATGCATTCAGATTGTTTTTGTACCCGTCATCAAAGGTAATGAAAATGGGTTTGTTTACTTTATTAATGTCTTGCCATCGATCAAAAGTTAATAATGTGAAGCCATGGTCTCGCAAATACAACATTTGTTTCTCGAAATTCTTCGGGGTTACATATAACTCCTTAGAACCCTGCCCATTAAACTCGTCAATCGAATGATAAATCAAGATGGGCACTTCTAGTTGCTTACCGAAAGCATGAGATGCGAACACAAACGTGAGAAATAAGGAAATCAATACAATATTTTTCATAGAACCCCTTCCTGAAGTACTTTGTTTTCACATATGGTCCCACAAAGTCCTAGAAAAAATCAGAATCACCTTGAAAGATTACATGTCACACATACCAATCCATCTATTCCCTTCGCGTCCACTTTGAATCCTTTAAATACTCATGATTTTTCATAGTACAAATAACATTAAAATGTGCGCGCTACCTCTTGTACGATAAAACGATCATCATTTGTTCTTAACATCCGTAATAAACTGATGGTAGCTGCATTGTTAAAATACCTTTAAAAAATCCTTACTAGAAGGTTAAAAGATTAAAAAAATTTGATCATCTGATGGTTATCACGAAAACCTATTGGGACTTAAAAGAAGAACATTCGTGTTTATGGGAGGAAGTAGGATGCAACACAACGATAGGAAAAGGGAATGGAACGGCTTTTCCAAAACGATTCCCTATTCTCTTTTAGATGTAAAAGATGAATTAAAGAAAAAAGGTAAAAAACAGACTTCTGTTAAACCGCGGGAATTAACGGGAGAAGAGACAATGTTAATACATGAAATAAAAGAACGAACAAGACAACACAACAGTAATAATGTGACCCGAACACATGCCTATTTTCAGTTTTATCTCCGTTACCCAGAAATACACTGGGCACTACTTGGACATATGGTATCGCGTAATGGCGGTTGGAATATGACGGATTTAAAAGGGGAGTTATATACAAGACTTTTATCGGAAAAAGATCAACTTATCTTCTTTTCTTTTCTGGAACGAGGGAACTGGTTAATCTTCCAAGATGTGTACCCACAATTTTTGTTGTATGAACAAAGTGTCAAAAGATCAAAAAGACTGTTTCATCTTCTACCATTTTTCAATGTATCAACTTTTATGGAAACGTTGTGGAACCATTTTTGGAGAAAGGGCGACCACTATATGTTAGCCATTGCCACCGTTATTAATGAACAAAGCTATTTAGAAAAAAGTGTCTTTCAAAATACCCATTTTAAAAAGACGGTACTAAATAGTATTGGATTCAAACTTTATGATTTTTTTCGCTTTAACCATATTCTTTTTCCATTCTATAAGGATGAAACCAAACAAAAAACATCGCTAGTCGGGAATACAATGACGCATTTCACCTCCCTACATGAGCGAATATTGCTGGGCAAGCGATTATACTCACAGCTGTTTAGGAGTGAGAACATCTTATCAGGAGTAGTAGAATGGGCACATGATCATCCACATACCGGTTCGCGAAAAGACTACTGGTCGCATTTGTTTAATGATGTAAACGAATCATTCCCCCGTGCGTTTTATAAACGTCGAACAAAAAAGTGCCAATTAAGAAAAGGTGCGGATCGTTTATACAGTCCGCGATTAATATACACATGGAAAGATATTAATCATGAAGAGGAAGAAAGCAAAGACTGGTTTGAGGACTGGAAAATCATGGACTACTTAATCGATAAGGAAGAAAATACAGATGGGGAGGTTTATGATGAGTACTGCAAAACGCTTGAAAAAATTGAACTTGCCATTCTGGCAAAAAAAAACGTCCTACTCCGAGAAGAAGCAGAAGACGAGTAACCTTCGGGCTTTTGTTGCCACCATAGTTCTCTCTTGTTTCATCGGGACTTATTTAGACTTACTGTTTGTCGGTAAACAAATGTATGCCTTTCCAGCAAGACCATTCCCAGATATATTTACAATCAATGTTGCTTTTACATTATTGATATTGCCAATCTTTACTACGCTCTTTTTATGGATCGCAAAAACGTTGACTAAATTTTCAAGAATCCTGTTTATCGTTTTGATTGGACTTTGTATAGGTGTTTCCGAACCGTTTGCTGAGAATTTAGGATTGTTTACTCATAGCGAAGCATGGCATCATTCTTATTCCCTTTTCGGCTACATGATCTTCATGCTCCTTATTTGGAATTTTTATCGATGGTTTCAATAACAGGCGACTGTATTATAAGTATTTAAAAAACAAAGGGTGTCACAAAAATTCCAATAAACTTTTTTTGACACCAAATATGCTAGCAGGGTTTCCCTTCTGGACTGATGATTAAAAACTAAAATAGCTCACTCTTTTGAAAGAAATATGGAGAAACATTTTTAAACTTTTCAGAAAATCTTGTTCGCAACGATTTTGGCACCCATAGCCAAGATATTAAGTGCATGATATATAATGCATCTAAATATAATGGTTGTGAGACGTAATTAGATCATTTTGACTCAGCTTTTTTATTATTTGGGCTATACCAATACCTCTCTTTTTTCAGCATATTTTAAGGAGGAATGTATGAAAGAAATTGGCATCAAATCATATTTGTGTGTTGGTACTGTCAGTAACCCTATTTATGATCCTAAAAGTAATAAGATAATCTTTATTGCTGATTATTCTGGTTTACCGCAGGTTTGGACAAAGGATTTCGATATAAGAGAACCAACCCAAACTTCTTTTACTAATGAACGAATCACTTTTTTTAAATACTTAAACAGTTCATCACAGCGCGGCCTATTTATCGGAATGGATGTTGGCGGTAATGAGAAGCAACAACTGTTTTTACTCAAGAGTGATGGTGTACTGATTCCGCTTACCAACTCACCTGAACATAAACATGAATATGGGGGTCACTCACCTGATGGAAAATGGATTGCCTGGTCAAGCAATCGTCGACATCCTGCCTTTTTCGATATCTATATTCAAAATGTCGAAACATTAGAAATACAAATGGTTTTGTCAAAGGATGGTCTCTATTCCTCCATCATGTGGTCTCCTGATGGTAAATCGTTATTGATTCGGAAAACAAATTCCCAGTTGGATAACGATTTAGGTTTACTGAATCTATGCACAGGAGAAATGAACTGGTTAACAGATCATCAGGGTGAAGCAAGCTATAAAAACCCTCATTTCAGCAAGGATGGAGATCATCTCTATTTATTAACAAATCAAGATAGGGAATTTTTTGGGCTCGCGATCATTGATCTTTCAACAAAAAATATCACCTGGCTGGAGGTGGGACAGTGGGACTTTGAAGGCCTCGCTATGAGTAAAGATCAATCCAAGTTAGCTTTTTCAATTAATGAAGGAGGTATTTCAAGAGGCATTCTTTTAGATCTAAAATCAAGTGCCCTTTATACATGGCAGACACCAATGGGGGTGTTAACTAGCCTAACTTTTTCACCCGACAATCAAAAGTTAGCCTACGTTTTCAATGGGCCTGCCTATCCTTCTGATATATGGCAGGTTGATCTAAGAAAAATGAAGACAGAACGGCTTACTCAATCTCTTCAGTCAAAGCTTTTGGAAAATAAATTAATTGAACCTACTCTTATTTCATTTAAGTCTTTTGACAATCTCCAAGTACCTGCATTTTATTTCAAGCCAAATACCCAGACAGAAAAAATTCCAGTTATTCTATATGTTCATGGGGGTCCTGAAAGCCAAATTCGGGCGGTTTTCAATCCAGTTCTGCAGTATTTTCTAAGCCTTGGATATGCAGTAATTACTCCCAACGTTCGCGGAAGTACAGGATATGGAAAAACATATACTCATCTTGATGATGTTCGTAAACGAATGGACTCCGTAAGAGATCTTGTTTCATTAGTAGATTGGTTAAAGAAAGAAGGAAGCACTGATCCTAATAGAGTTGCCATTATGGGAGGGAGCTATGGAGGCTTTATGGTTCTTGCAGCCATTTCCCATTACCCGGAATTATGGTCTGCTGCAATTGATCTCGTTGGGATTTCAAGTTTCAGAACTTTTCTTAAAAAAACCAGTCCGTGGCGACGTAAACTTCGTGAAGCTGAATATGGAACTATTGAAAAGGACGGAAACTTTTATGATTTGATTGATCCATTGAATCAAACTGACCGGATTACCAGTCCACTGATGGTACTCCACGGGTGTAATGATCCACGGGTCCCAATAGAAGAATCTGAACAAATTGTAAATAAATTAATGGCACGAAATCATCCTGTACATTTTATCCACTTTAAAAATGAAGGTCATTCCATCGTAAAACTAAATAATAAAATTACTGCCTATACAGCAATAGCACATTTCCTTAATCAATATATTGGTAAATAATTTATGAGTCTTTTATATTTTGAAGGGTGATTAAAAGGAATTGGAACCCATTAGGAAAAATGGTCTTAGTTTCTCAAATAATTAGGCAAAAGTGATCTATTGGCACTGTACTACCCATATTAACTGTATTTGTAAGTTTCCTCATACGACTTCGGAAAGAACGCGCTGGGCTTCTTTTGGGTTGCTAAAACGCAATTAGTAAACGATATTTATTTTATTGATTCTCTTAGTAAAAAATGAAAAGCCACCTAATTCGGCAGCTTTCAGAAATTACACTAATTCTTCAATTATTTCAGCACCATAAGAGTTGTCGATTATGCAGCGCCAGGTACCAATGGAATCCTTCCTAAATACATATGTCGCGGTTCTTTCCATAGAGAATTCGGAATCGTCTTTTTGATTGGCACTAAGCTGGGCTTTTGCCACAACCAATGCCGTATCACCCGTTTCGATTATTGCCATCTTTTCTTGTTTGACGATTAAACTATGATTAAAGTAATCAGCGATATCAACGAATGCCCGACGTATTTCATCTTTCCCTTTTGCGAATGTTCCAGGTTTGACAACTAAAGTTGCATCCTCTGAATAGAAATCCATCAATTGATCGAAGTCCTCGTTATTTATTGCCCTATCTGCATTTTTTATAACTTGTTCCAGTTCGTGCTTTTCCATATTCACCCTCCAATTAAGCCTCTCGAAAATGAGGCCGGCTTTATACTAATGAATATTCGACTGCCTTGTTGAGGTATCCTGCTCATAAAGTGAATAAGAAAAGTATGCAAAGTAATAATCAGAGTAAGAATGAAATATAAAGGTCCCATCTCTTCTATGATCAAGATTCAACTCACGACAACCGCCATAATGACCATTATTCATTCCTCCTTCAAAAGAAAAAGTTATACGAGGTTCTCAAAATAAACTGTGTTGTGGCAATCCTCCTGTCAACCTACATGCAGTTAGGTAAAGAAGGGGTTGGTTCCATTCCCACGATTGCTGCCTCCAGTTTATTTAATCCTTAAAGCTTATCCATCCATTTTAATAAACTAGCGAATCTATCTTCATTATTTTCAAATGCAAATGGATCTCCGGCTACAATTCCACGGAAATTTACTGCTCTAGCCATATGTAATCATTGGGCAATATCCACTCCACCCACACGGTGTTTATCGAAAATTCTCTCTATTAGTTGGTTTTGTTTATCTTGCATTTTAAATTTCATATTGGGGTTCCGCTTAAGGTTTTGAGTTAGAGTGGTGTCTTAATATCTTACAGAGGAGCCCTATTTTTTCAAAGTTGCAAAATACCAAACCATAGGAATGCTAACGCATCCATTCATTCAATAAGGATTAATAATGGTTTAATAAGCTTTAAAATATTTGAAAGGATTGAATTAAACATTCTTCATTATCAACATTCTGTTTCTTTTCTTCAAAGGCTATATTAAGTTTACTATAAACACTTTTCCAAAATAGAATAGCAGGTTTGTTACTAATTAATTCAAGCACATAATATTTCCCCTTTTTTTGTTCAAACAATTCTTTTAACAAAGTTATTGTGAAACCTTTTCTTCGATATTTCTTCAACATGAAAATATCATTAATACTGTAATCATAGTCTTTTTCTAAAAAAG
This sequence comes from Peribacillus sp. YIM B13481, assembly GCF_042787985.1. NCBI lineage: Bacteria > Bacillati > Bacillota > Bacilli > Caryophanales > Bacillaceae > Peribacillus > Peribacillus sp. YIM B13481. Next base: position 36,365 of record NZ_JBHZPE010000034.1, on the reverse strand, counting down.
GTCTTTCCAATAGTAATAAGAATCCAACAATTGTTGTATCCTTTTTTAGTAAATAAGGGGATAAACCTTCTCTCTCCCAAATTAAATCAAATGAATCAAATTCAAAGGAACCATTAGATGAAATCTCTAAACTGCCGGTATACTCTGAGAGGTCGTATAAATAAAGTGAATACAAGTTCTGTAAAATATGCTTTTTATCTTTAGAAATTGGAATTAATGATACAGTCATTGGTATACCTCTCTTACATATTTTTTCTAATTTAATAAATTCTACTTTTAAATAATTTGTCCTTCTTCCACCAAAACCAAAATCAAGCATTCATTTCGGTTTATCATTTTTATAAAAACTACAATGAGAGGTATATCATACATTACGATTTCTGCAATCAAAAAACTCAGGTTTTAGAATTCGGAACTTTTCACCTAAGAACTTTGTGGGATAAAAAACGCCATATACGCGAATATAAGACGTTTTTTATGCTGAGCAGGGGTAAAGGGTTTAGAATGTGTAATTCTAAACCCTTTTTCTATTCATATCATTCTTTAACACCGTTCACTTTATGTAATAAAATGAACGTCCGCAAGCTATAAACACACTTTCACGAATGTTAAACAAGACGATTTTGATAGATTTTTATCCGTTCGCAAAAGTGTACTTTTACGAACGGGCTATTGATTAAGTTTGATGCTTTCGGAAAAACCCAGTGGATGAAATAAGAGTTCAAAAAATTAAGGGCCTGCTTCCCTTTTGGGAAATGGCCTTTACAATAAGGAGATAGATGTTGTCTACCGACCTATTCTAACTTAAATTAAATGTTTGACTGTTTATCGTATACTTATTGATTTTTCCCAAACTTGGTTCATAGCCAATTCCGGGCAATTCTGGAACCGTGATCGTTCCGTTTTCTACGGTAACTTCAGGGTCAATAATATCTTCTGCCCAGTAGAGGGAGGAAGCTGCTGTATCTCCAGGAAGGGTAAAGTTTGGCAGGGAAGTAATTGCAATATTATGCGCTCTTCCAATGCCTGATTCCAGCATCCCCCCACACCATAGTGGAATTTCATGTTTAAGACATAAATCATGGATTTTCTTAGATTCAGTCAAGCCTCCGACGCGGCCAATCTTAATATTAATAATTTTACAGCTGCCTAATTTAATAGCTTTTCTAGCATCTTCTAATGAGTGAATGCTCTCATCCAGGCAAATAGGTGTTTTTAACCTTGACTGTAAATCTGCATGGTCAATGATATCGTTATAGGCAAGCGGCTGTTCAATCATCATTAAATTAAAATCATCCAAGGCGGATAACCGGTTTATATCTTGTAAGGTATAAGCTGAATTTGCATCTGCCATTAGAGGGATTTCTGGATATACTTTTCGGACCTTGTCTATTAATTCAACATCCCAGCCCGGTTTTATTTTAAGTTTAAACCGTTTATAGCCTACACCGAGACAAGCTTCAATCATATCTAGAGTCGAATCAATCGAGTCCTTAATTCCGATGCTTACCCCCACTTCAATTTTCTTTTTTGTTCCACCTAACACACTCGAGAGAGAAGCATTTTTCTTTTTCGCATACAAATCCCAAACAGCACCCTCTAAAGCGGCTTTTGCCATATAATTGCCGCGAATATGGGCGAAATATTTTTCAGAGATTTCATCAGGATGCTGGATTTCATTTTTTAGAATAATTGGAATTAGATAATCTTCGAGTATATGCCAGTTTGTTTTTAAGGTCTCTTCATTATACAGGGGGTCGAGCATCGCAACCGATTCAGCCCAACCGGAAATGCCATCATCGCTTTTTGCTTCTACAAGGATAAAATCCCTATCGTATTCCGTCCCAAAGCTAGTTGTAAAAGGTTCAAGCAAGTCTAGCTTAAGATGCCTTAAAATAACTTGTTTAATTTTCACTTGGAAATTCTCCTTTTGTGATAAACCTGTAAAAGACACAGTCTTACCAATTTTTTATTAAATAGGCTGACAGCAGCCTGAAATTACGGGCTCTTATTAAATCTACCTGCTTATTTCTTTGTTAGTACATAAAACTGAACTGGAATTTCTGTCGTTGAATTCTTTATAAAATCTGTTACCTGCCATCCTTGCTGAAATAAATCGGTAAAAACGTCCCTGGATTTCATTCGCCATTCATTGGCCGCTTGAATATTTGTGGCTCTTATTGTTCGGAAATCCTTTGGAATGGCCACAAAAGCTGTATCACATTCTGGTTCAGGCAGCCCAAGAGTGAAAGAAGGAACAGGCAATCCCTTTTCAATGGTATCCCATTGAATAAGCGAGTTCTCCATTACTAATACTAAGTCCAGCGCGATTCCGCTTCCTCTAGAATCCGTTATCTCCTTCTTGCCAATATGCCATTCGACAAGAAAGCGGTCAGAAGGAACTCCACTGTTTAATAGATCTTCCATTTCACCATAGCAGTTTGCGATATATGTAGAACAGACCCCACCAAGCTTGCCTATATTTAAATACCCATTAATACTTTCTAACGGATCGTATGTCCAGGTAATAAGGGAATAGCCGAGCTTTATCGCTTCTTCACGTTGTGCTAGTTTTAGCTTCTCCCCTATTCCTTTGTTGCGAAATTGCTCATCTATGCCTAGAATATGTGAACAAAGATAGGCTGATTTACCATTGAAACCTGGAAAGCTGTATTGAAATCCAATCAGCTGATCCTTGCAATAAGCTCCTAAAACCAAACCACCGTTTTTCACTGCTGTTATGGTTTGGTGTGAGGGAATTGAATCAGCATCCCCCCAAATGTTACATTCTAGCTTTCTTACGTCCTCAAGTTCTTCAATTCGATGAAGGGGACGAATTATAATTTCCTGTGTTTTCGTCATGGTCAACCTCCTAAGAAAATCCCAAGCGCCTTGATTGCCCAAACAACCATAAGCTGGTCAGGGTAGTTAAACGGCTGATCGCTTGTCGGGCTAGGCACTTTACCCCTTATTTAAAATAAAATGTAGTACTTCCCTATCTTTTTGACAAAGAAATCATTCCCGATTACTGAAATCAGCTTCTTGCAATGGAATCATTTTTGTTCTCTTTACGATTTTATAGCCTAGAAAAGCCAGGAGAAATAAAGGAAGCCCTATATAAGAAATTAATATTCCATACCAGTCAATCTCAGAGCCGAAAAAAGCAGAATAATTTTGTCCCAGGATAGCCGTAACACATAAAATTGTGGCTAATATTGGACCGAATGGATACCATTTTGATACATAAGGCAAATCTTTCAAATCTCTTCCTTGTGCAATAAACGCTTTCCGGAATCGATAATGTGTAATCGAAATTCCTAACCAGGATATAAAGCCGGATAGTCCTGCAGCATTTAATAACCAAGTATAAATAGTGCCTTCACCGAAAAGAGAGGTTAGAAAAGCTGCCATCCCAACGATGGTAGAAAAATACACAGCGTTCACTGGAATCCCGCCTGCATTCACTTTTCTTAGAAACGAAGGGGCTTTTCCTTCTTTCGCCAGCACCCAAAGGACGCGAGAAGCTCCGTACATGGCGGAATTTCCAGCTGAAAGAACAGAAGTAAGAATTACCACATTCATAACGGAGGCAGCGATAGCAAGCCCTGCGTTTTGAAAAACTAGAGTGAAGGGACTTACCGCAATATCTTCAATATCCGAGCTTAACAAACGCGGATCGTTATAGCTGATTAGAAATCCAATCACAATGATCGCCAATACATAAAACAAGAGCAGTCTCCAGAAGATTTGCTTAATAGCCTTGGGAATATTTTTTCTCGGGTTTTCACTCTCCCCGGCTGCAATTCCTACTAACTCGGTGCCTTGAAAAGCAAATCCAACCACCATAAAGACACTTATTATGGATAAAAAGCCACCTTTAAACGGTGCTTCCTCTTTGGTGAAATTTTCAAAACCTACTGCATGACCGCCCATTATTCCAAAAATCATTAATAATCCTACTGCTATAAAAATGATAATCGTTAAAACTTTTATAATGGCAAACCAGAATTCTGATTCTCCATATCCTTTTACCGATAAGATATTCAGTCCAAATATGATTGCAAGAAATAATGCGCTCCAAATGATGCCCGGGACAGAAGGGAGCCAAAATTTCATGATCAGGGAGGAAGCTGCTAATTCCAGAGCGACTACAATTGCATTGTTATACCAATAGTTCCATCCGATCGCAAATCCCAAAGCCGGATCGACAAACCTTGATGTATATGTGCTAAAAGAGCCTGTAATAGGAATAAAGGCGGCCATTTCCGCTAAGCTTGTCATCAGAAAGAAAACCATGATCCCGGCAATAATATAGGCAGCTACAGCTCCTCCAGGACCCGCAGTATGAATGATGGAACCGCTTGCTAAAAATAGCCCTGTTCCAATGGTTCCGCCGATTGCAATCATGGAAAGATGCCTTGGTTTGAGTTTGCGCTCCAGTTGTTTTCCATCAGAAGCTGCTTGGACATCCGTTTGTGATGCGAGTGCGGTATTTTTCATGAAACACCTCTTCATTAAATTTTTATAGTGAAAACTTCTCTTCTTCCGCCGCCAGTATTACTGTGTTAATTATGCGCCATCATTGATCATTTAAAGAGCGCCTTCTCCTTTTTCTTCCGCAGGCTGAAATATAAATCGGAGAGTAAGTTTAGGCCGGATTCCGCTGAGGCAATGGCCAACGCTAAATATAAATATAAAACGATTGTGCTATGTGGATCGTGTCCACATGACTGATTGGCCGTTGCAACTCCATTTACTTCCTGAACAAGCGCATCCATTTCAGCCCTCTATGCCACAACCCTTTTTGAGAGGCCTGGGATCCAATAATTCTTGATGATGATCAATATATTGAATTGGGTTCATATTGATTTACCTCCTTTAAATGAATTTTAACTTTATTAAAAACTCATTCATTAAACACTTCATAACTTGAATATAGCCTTTCTAATTTTTGCTGATGGGTATGAATTCGTTTTGCGTCTTTTTCATGTATGCCTGCAATAACCAAGTCCAATAAGCTAATGACGGAAGCGATTGAATTGGTTCCGGTTTCTGCATTTTCTTCAGTTGTCAGTGCAATATCAGAGATACGACCAACAGGTGACAGGAGGCGGTCTGTAACTACAATTAAACAAACCCCTTGTTCTTTTGCGCACTCCGCAACTTTTACTATTTCATTCGCATATCTTGGAAAGGAAAAAACAATTAATACTGACTTGTTAGTGAGGTTACAGAACTTTTCATAGAAGTCACCTGTTGGCGAACATAAACTTACATTTTCCCTTAATGAACTTAGCGTATAGGAGAACCAATAGGCGGCGGCATGGGAAATCCGATGTCCTGCAATTAATATTTGGTCAGCCTGTATCAGGACATCGACTGCTTTCCATATATCCTGAACGTTCGTATGATCTAATAGATGTCTTAAAATATGAACTTCATTTTCTATCACTTTGGTAAATGGATCTTGATTGTCATCAATGCGGAGATTGGTATCCCTATTGGGTATATCTATTTGATTTTGGTGCAGTAGCTGTTTTTGAATTCTTGCCTGCATTTTACTAAACCCTTCAAATCCTAATGAATAGGAAAACCGAATGACCGTTGTTTCACTAACCTCCGCTTTTTGCCCAATTTGAAAAGCAGTTTTAAAGGCGGCTTCATCCAAATTTTCAATTAGGTAAGCGGCAACTTTTTTTTGACCTCCCGATAAATGGTGGAATTTTTCTTTCACTAATAATTTAAAAGATGGCTGTTCCATAGCATATCTCCTCTCTTGGTGAATTAAATACTTCTTTTTAAAAAAATGTTGAATCAAATACTTTATGTACACATTATCATAATAAAATTAGAAAAAGAAGTATTTTTTGATTTTTTAGATAATTATAAATATCAGATCTAAGCAGCAAACTTTTCATTCAGATAATATTTAAATTGGTCTACAAAAAATGACTATAAGAAGAAATTCCTTCTCATAGTCAAATAGAGATTAGGAGATCATTGAATATTTACATTGATGGGATATGTGTCTTCTAATCGGCTAGGTGTAAAAAGCAAACTTAATAAAACTAAGGTAAAAGCCGTAATTTGCCTTCCTATACTGTAAAATTCTTTTAGAGTTTTAATCAGTGATTAATAAGTTTCAATCAAAAGTGATTCGTATTATTCTCCAATTACTTTATTTGTAAATTTAACAACTTCAATGTCATTTAACACCATTGGATATGTTAGAATATTCTGTATTGTAGTATTAACTTATTTAAGGGGGCAATTTTATGGAGAAATCATTTGAAGGAAACGCACTTTTACAAGTTTTAACAGAGGGAAAACAGCCTCCGAATTGTGATTTAACGTTACAGATTAAAGCAAATTATGCCCAGGAAGGAATTGCAAGGGGTGTATGGAAAGTGGATGAAAAATTTATAAACGGAAACGGTGTAGCAATGGGTGGATTTGTCACTTCTGCGGCAGATATTATAATGGCTTATGCTATTTCTTCTAAATTAAGTATCGGACAATCCTTCGCATCTATTGATTTACATACTACCTTTCATCGGCCAGTAAGATTAGGAGACGTACAGGTTGAAGCAAAAGTAGATCGAATCGGAAAAAAAACAGCTTATCTACTCGCTGATTTATTTCAAGATGATAAAAAAGTGGCAAGCGTTGTGTCATCAGTTATGATTCTTTAAACTGGCTAATAAAAGCATGTTGCACAAAAAGCCCTTTGTAACATGCTTCCCTTTTACTAATCTAAACTAGCATTAAAATCGGCTTACAAATTTCTGATAGGTATTTAGATGTTATGCTTATAGCCTTGGGGAAAAGGAATAATAGAAGGTCATAAAACAGTAAGATACGATGTAAACAAAATCATTTATAAAAACAAAATATAGTGTTTATAATTGCTTTTTTAAAAAATTCGGAGATTGAAATTAGTGTGGAAAGTAGGGCACTCGCCTTTCCCGAAAGAGTCCCACACCCGTTCCAATCAACTTGAAATGATTACGTTAGATCAACTGGTGCCTGAGAACCATTTGGTTCGTAAAATGGAGGCCGACATATATTTCTCTTTCATTTAATAATGGTGAAAGACATACAAAAGTACGGAAAGTAAAGATCATCAAAAAGTAGTGTCTCGTCACATTTGGCAAGAATACGTGGACGAACTAAAAGAAATTGCTTGTCTTAGAAAAGCATCTTTCGTAAAAATCCGCTGCAAGTTACCAGTCCCTTAAAGACCTCACTCTCAGTTTTCACCAAACTGCCCGACAGTTCCAAAGAGCCTTACTATCGCTAAAATCATCAGTATTCATTGAGTTTTTCAATATAGCCCAAAATTGGACAAATGGCTTGTCTGTTAACTAAGTTAAACAGATTTTGAGTAGAGTCTAAGCGATGAATATGGACAAAAAAGGCCCGACCTTCCTGCGAGAGAGAGAGGTCTGACCAGAGTAGAGTCAATTGAAATTCTTATTTGGTTAATAGCTTAACAAACCAGAGATTTTGTAATTCTTTCTATTCTTTCTCATTTTTCGCAATAGACCTATTAGTATCGGTAATAGGTTTCTAATGCCAGCCCCTCTCTACTTAATATTCTCAACATATTGATCTGATTCACCATAAGAATCTATTTGATTCTTATTTCCCCGATTTTTTATATAGTAGAGAAGATAGCATAAAGCAATGAATGGTATTCCACAATACAGGGCAATCCGTTGGCTCGGATCGAAAGCAAGACCTACAATAGAAGCGAAACATAAAACAAAAGCGGCTATGGGCACATAAGGGTAAAGTGGTGTACGAAATTTTAAATCTTTAATATCGCCACCCTTTTTAAGATAATGTTTACGGAACACATACTGTGATAATGCAATTCCCATCCATACTGCAACAACCGCAAATCCAGATATAGCCACAAGCACCATATAAACTGTATCCGGTGCAACTACACTAGAGAATAATGACAAGCAGGCTACTGCCATACTTACAATCAAAGCATTAAACGGAACTCCTTTTGACGTTACCCTTCCTAAGAAAGGATTTATCATCTTCTCGTTTGAAAGAGACCATAACATACGGGTAGATGCATAGAGACCGGAATTTGCTACTGACAGTAAAGCTGTAATAATAACAAAGTTCATGATATCAGCTGCATAAGGTATCCCTATGCTATCAAAAACCATAACGAACGGACTTTCAATCACCCCCGCTTCTTTCCAGGAGATTAATCCAGATAGCACAAATATGGCACCAACAAAGAAAAACATAGTTCGCCAAATTACATTTCTAATGGTTAGTGGAATGTCTTTTTCCGGGTTTTCACTTTCTCCAGCAGTAATGCCGATAAGCTCTGTTCCTGAAAAGGCGAAATTCACGGAAATCATGGTTATAAATATCGGAAGGAGTCCATTTGGAAAAAGGCCCCCTTCCCCGGTAAAATTAGAAAGCATCGGAGCAGCTGCACTCCCGTTCATAGGAATGAAGCCAAACATCGCTGCTCCACCTAATATGATAAAGAAAATAATAGTAATTACTTTAATGCCGGCAAACCAAAATTCAGTTTCCGCGAAAAATTTTACAGAAAAGGCGTTCAGCAGAAAAAGTATAATCGCGAAGAGTGCGCTCCACATCCAGACGGAAGTTTCAGGGAACCATCTCTTCATCAGTAGACCGGATGCAGTAAATTCCGAACCTACCGTAACTACCCATGTAAGCCAGTACAGCCAACCAATGGTAAATCCGGTAGCAGGACCCACAAACCTCGTAGCATATGTTTGAAACGAACCGGTTACCGGCATAGCTACAGTTAATTCGCCAAGGCATAGCATGACTAGATACATGATAAGCCCACCAACCAAATAAGCGAGAATCGTTCCTCCCGGTCCAGCTTGATTAATCGTATTACCTGTACTTAGAAAAAGACCCGTTCCAATTACCCCACCTAGCGAAATCATGAACAAGTGCCTGCTTTTCATTGAACGCTTCAACAGATTTTGATCGGTACTATTGGCGTCTAGCATCCAGTCTCCTCCTTTATATATATGATGCAGTACAATACGATTGACCTCGGGTCGATGCCTATAAAGCTATCAATATCACATGAACCTTTTCTATCATCTTTTGCTCGAAACTTTAAAACAAACCACTTTTATTTCAGTCATTTCTTGAAGTGCAAACTTTATTCCTTCACGGCCTAAACCAGAACCCTTCACTCCCCCAAAAGGCATAGCATCTATACGATAATCAGAGCTGTCATTTACCATAACCCCGCCTACATCCAATTCACGTATAGCTCCAAACGCCATATTTAAGTCACGAGTGAATATACCTGCTTGCAAGCCGAAATCCACATTGTTAGATTGGAAAATGGCGGTATCCAGATCGGGCACACTGTGAATGGTAACAACTGGTCCGAAAACTTCTTCAGTTGCCAGCTTACAATCTGCTGGAACATTCTCTAAAACAGTTGGATAGTAAAAAGAACCTTGACGTTTGCCGCCACACAGCAATTTTGCGCCTTTCCCAACAGCTTCATTAACCCAACTCTCAACTCGCTTTGCTTCTTTCTCTGAAATCATAGGCCCCATGTCGGTTTCCTCTGAGAGTTTATTGCCTACTCGATACTGTTGAGTACGGTTAACAAACTTTCCAACAAAGTCCCTATAAATATCTTCTTGAACATATAATCTTTGCACTCCCAGGCAATTTTGACCTGCTGCCCAAAAGGCGCCGGATACTGTCGATTCAACCGCTTCTTCTAAGTCAGCGTCTTCCAGAACGATAACCGGTGAGTTCGATCCCAGCTCCAAATTCATCTTTTTCAAACCTGCCTTTTGCATGATCGCTTGGCCAGTGGCGAGACCTCCTGTGAAAGAAATCATTCGTATGGCTGAATGAGTAATCAGACTCTCGCCCATATCACTCGGATACCCCGTAATGACGGACAATACTTTAGGCGGTAAACCTGCTTTTTCAAAGGCTTCTGCCAATAAAAGAGCACTTAAAGGTGTAGCGGGTGCCGGTTTTACGATGATGGCATTTCCAGAAGCAATAGCAGGTCCCACTTTATGGGCAACAAGATTTAATGGATCGTTGAAAGGCGTTATAGCTACAATAATCCCAACAGGGAAACGATAATAATAACCCATGCGATCTTCACTTCCCGGCATTTGGTCAAAGGAAATCGTTTCGCCATTAATTCGCCTTGCTTCTTCTGCGCTAATTCGAAGTGTTTCGATACAACGCACCACTTCTTTTCTCGCCTCTTTAATGGTCTTACTTCCCTCACGAGCGATGGTCATTGCATATTTTTCCTTATGCTCATAGATCCAATCGGCAGCACGATTTAGAATGGCGATTCTTTCATGTGTTGGCATGTCCGCGGCTATTTTCGCTCCTTTTTTTGCCTCTTCAATGGAATGAAGTACATCCTTCTCATTAGCAGCAGGAACGATTGCAATTAAACTATTATCCTGTGGATCGAGCACTTCAATTATTTTTTCGCCGGATACCCATTTTCCAGCAAGAAACATCTTATTTTTCCTTGTAAGCGCTTCAATAAGTGTCATCGATAATCACCCCGTATAAGTAATTTTCCAGCTTATAACTTGTGGTATATAAGATCATAATTGCCCACGGCTCATATTGATTAAATCAATCAGAATAGAGAATCCTGTTTCTTTGCGACCAGCTCCGGCACCAATCAACGTAATCGGACCGGCCAAGTCACAGTTATACGTAATAGCGTTTTGTGCTCCCAAAACCCCAGCTAGAGGATCAGTAAGAGGTATAGCTTCAGGACCTACCTTTGCAATTACTTTATCACCATCCTTTTTACATTCAGCAATAAGCTTCCACCTTTTCCCTGCAGACTTTGCCCATTGAATGTCTTGCTGTGTAAGATGACTAATTCCTACACATTCTACTTCCTCTCGTTTCATCGGAATATTCATCACAACATTAGCAAGAATAGTAGCTTTATACTGAGAATCATAACCCTCTACATCGCTAGTAGGATCTGCCTCTGCATAGCCAAGAGCTTGTGCCTCAAATAATGCATCCTTATAGCTCAATCCTTCTTCCATTTTGGTCAAAATATAATTAGTCGTTCCATTTAAAATCCCCCGCAATTCAAAAATGTTATTTCCCGCCAATGAGACGAGAGGCATTTTCAATGCTGGTGTTCCACTCATAACAGTACCTTCGAAGCCCCATCGCACATCATTCTTTTTGGCCAACTCAGCTAGTTCTTGGTAAGCTAAAGAAACGGGACCTTTATTACTCATTACTACGTTCTTTTTACTTTCAAATGCCGTCTTACAATGATCGATAGCAGGTTGTCCTGTCTTTACATCCGTGAAAGTGATCTCTACGATGGTATCCGCATTACTCTCAAGGATTGTCTTAAAGCTGTCCCACCCCCTTATCAACCCAGGGGTTTCAGGGTAACTCTCCAGCTTTCCAGTTTCCTTTACAACTTGTAATACTTGAGAGATATCCAACCCTTCAGGGTGATAAAGAGAGCCCTTCATGACATCGGAAATTGCAACAATTTTAGCATCAAAGCCAAGTTCACTGCGTAAAGACTCACCTTTATCTTGTAAAATTTCTGCCAATCCTTGGCCGACTACACCAAATCCAAGCAAAGCAATTTTATGTGTCATATCCCATACCTCTTCCATTATTAATATCTTTATTTGCAGCTACCGTTACTGGTAGTTGTGATTCCAAATGGGCAAAAGCTTGTTCCAAATCAGAAATAAGATCTTCCGTATCCTCAATTCCTGCGGAGATACGAACCAAACCTTCCGGGATACCAAGAGCTTGACGTTCTTCAAGAGTACATTCCACATGACTGGTCGTTCTTGCGGGTCCATATATAGTTTCAACAGCTCCAAGATTCCCGGCTTTATTTGCATATTGTAATTTTGGCAATAAAATTTTTATTGCATCCATCTCACCTTTCAATACAAAACTTAAAATTCCGCCGAAACCCCTCATCTGTTTCTTTGCAATATGGTGATGAGGATGTGTTTCTAATCCAGGATAATTAACCGCTTCTACAAGCTTTTGCTTTTGCAGATACTTTGCGATTTCCATTGCACTCTTTTCTTGCTGGCGTACTCGAAGTTTTAACGTTTTCATCCCTCTTAAAATAAGATAGGCTGACCAAGGATCCATCGTCGCTCCATTGATTTCTCGATAATGATAGACTTTTTTCATCAGTTCTTTGGTACCGCATGCAACACCTCCTAATGCATCGGCATGTCCGCTTAAGAATTTAGTTGCACTATGAATTACAATGTCAACTCCTAATTGAATTGGATTTTGATTAATGGGAGTAGCAAAAGTATTGTCTATGATAACCAATGCCCCCACCGATTTTCCGGCTCTTACCATTCTCTCAATATCAGTGATCTTCATCGTCGGATTGGTTGGAGACTCCAAATATAAAACCTTGCAGCCTTTGGCCACTTCAGCCTCGATTTCTTCATGATTTCCTGTGTTGCATAACTGCACATCTACATCGAGATTCGGTAAGAATTCGGTAAAGATTTTATTGGTTCCCCCATAAGTGTCTTTAACCGATATAACCCGGTCCCCCGGTCTTAAAAATGTATATAGTGTGCTGCTTATAGCGGCCATTCCTGATGAGAAACCAATTGCCTCCTCAGCTCCCTCGAGGATTCTCACTTTTTCCTCCAGAGCTTGAACAGTGGGATTTGTCATGCGATTGTAGATATACCCAGGCTTTTTTCCAATGGCCACTTCATGCCACTCGTCTATGTCCTCGTAATTGTAGGCAACACTTAGCACCACAGGAACTTGAGTTGCATTGTAAGCAAGAGATTCTTTTTCTCCTGCCCATACAGCCTTTGTACCGGCTTGTATATCTTTAAAGTTTTGCTCACTCATGTTCTTTCACCTCTAATTTTCATAGTTTTGTCAACCACATCTCTTTTTTGTTCGGATTTATATAATATATTGTATATTGTATTTTTATAGCTTCCTTTGCCGTACTAGTTTTCGCTTCTTTTTTATGTGCTTACATTTTTTTTGCCATTTTTATTATGAACGTGCTTTTGTTAGCAACTAATAACACAACATGTTTTAGTATATTGTATATTGTATATTGTATATTAATTACCCCCTCCTTTTCTTTATACTAGTCACCACTTCCTTTTTTTCACCTGCTTAAATTTATTCTTTGCCAATTTTAATATGAAGGTGCTTTTGTTAGAAGAGCTATTAACTCAGCATATTTTCTTGTTATATTGTATAATATGCTGAATAATCAGAAATATCATTCGTATTAAGACATATGATACACTGGACTCTTCCCCTTTTCAATATATTTTTATTAGTTTACTCTTAAAAATACTTTCAATTAACACGTATAGTTTTAATGATGTTCAATATTCTATATCCTTGTAGAAGTCTTAAAACCCAAACTACAATTGTTCCCACACTCCGTGGTTCTCTCAATTCGTTTAAGATCTGAATTTCTATGGCAGCATCGCCTCATGTGGACTTAGAGACTGATTGGGATCAGGTAATAGTGAGCTGCGATAATTACTAAACAGTAGAGCTATTGAAGAATTTAGAAGCCTATGCTATACAAAAATTAAGAATTTTCAATTTTATATTGTATATTGTATAATAAATGTATCAATTTTTAGCATAGGGGAGAAGGACTATCAAAAAGAGATACCAATCACTTAAAGACCATGTATATAATCATATTGCTGAAGAAATTCAGAATGGAACATTGCTTCCTAATCATAAGGTAAATGAAGTAGCACTAAGCGAGAAGTTAGAAGTAAGCAGAACCCCTGTAAGGGAAGCTTTGATACAATTAGCTTCAGAAAATTTACTTGAGTATTTTCCTCGAAAGGGATTTATCGTTAAAGAACTTGATACAAAGAAGAAGCTTGATGTTTTTCAAGTTGTTGGTGTGCTGGACGCCCTAGCAGCCTCATTATCTATAGCGCATATTACAGAGAGTGATATTGAACTAATGGAAGAGCTGGTTAAAAAAATTGACCTGTCAATTTCACAAAAAAATTATTCGGATTATCAGCAAATCCAAAATCAATTCCATAAAGTATATATTGATAAATGTAAAAACGATACATTAATAGACCTTCTTAATTCTTTACAAAACAGTTTTGTTAGACAAATCTATTTGAGCAAAGACGAAGAAAAACTTTTTGCCGTATTAGAACAAATGAATGAGCATCATAAAAAAATGATCACTTACTTTAAAAAAGAAGACAAAGAAAATTTAGAGCAACTTATTAAAAATGAGCATTGGAAAATAACACATATTGATATGATATAGGATAGATGGTTTTGGTACAAAAATGATTTACCTGAAGGAAAAGTCGTAACTTTCCTATCAACTTACAGATTTCCGTTTAATCCCAATTAATTTATGGATAAATTTCCTTTGTTTTTGGGCAGATTTGACCCTTTAATGAATCTGTCCTTTTTTGATAATGTGCAAAAGGGTTTAGATTGTTTAATTTTTAATTTATTACTTGCACTATAGAACCAATACCCTTTTTAGCAAAACAATTAAATTTTTCGGTTTATTGCCATTAGTATCTTTTCATACCCCACTTTTTATTTACAAATGTCCATACCGAATTTCCGGTTTTTCTTCTTCAACTACCTCAGTTTAATATGATTTTCTCACAAATACTCGCTTAATCTCAGGATTTCATCGCCCTTGAATTTATGTTCACTATTAAATGGAGTGTTTTCAGGACATGAAGATTTCCTTAAGGCATAGTGAAAAAAAACCTACGAACCTTATATTCAAGGAAGCAGGCTTTCTTTATATTAATTTTTTCTATAGCAAGTAACGTGGAACGCCTGTATCTTTCACTGTGTCATTTACACCGATTACGTTTGTTTCACGCTCTTTAAATCTTAAAACATCCACATCCATGTGCTCCCTTTTCAGTAAAACCCACTTAGTTCTATTCAACTGATTCGGACACTTTGGTTATTAAGTATTTATGTATGACACTCATTGGTTAACCTCATCAGCTCTGCTCTAACCCGTTCACCTAAACAATAGAAATGAGCGAGTCCTGTTTTGGCCACAGGTGCATGTAGATTGTACAAGAGCTCCCAGAAGAAAAATTGGAGGCATCAGCCACTCTTTCTTTTGATGCTAATGACGGAACAACCAAACGATTTACTTAAAGATATCCATTCCAGCTTTAAAAAATGAGTTTAATCCATTAGCCACTGATTGAACCGTATTCGCATTATTTAGTAGTGACCGTTTATTCTCCGCAGATGGATTCGCTTGTGCTTGTAGAAATGAGGCTTCCAGAGTTGACAACTTTTGTCTCAATTCATTGATTTGCCCTTGTACTGACTCCTTAGTAACAATTGCAATAGCGTCTCTGAAGTATTGTTTACCTTCTGGCTTTATCGTTGCTTTGCTTATCTTCCCAGTCGTACTCTTTTTGATATCTATGAGGTTTTTGTTCACAAGTATCACTAACTCGGCCCTTATCACTTCAAGACTTTTATTGTATTTTTCAGCAATTTTACTTACACACCTTTCTCTATTGCATTCCTCAAGGAAAAAGAGTATTTGCTTTTGTAGATCGTTCATATTTGTTTCTCCTTTTAACTTTCTTTCATTTGTGAGAATTATTAAGCTTCTTTCTGCCGGTTCTTTGAAGTTTGTATGCCATTAACCCCAAAAACACAGATATTGTTATTTAATGTAGTATTTTCTCTTAAAAAGTAGCTTTAATTTATCACAGGAACCACAGAATCTAATATAAAACTACAGAAACCAACAAATACTTTTTAAATATTCAAAAAAATAATACAAAAATTGGAATTATACAAAATCATATGATATGACGACATGGCCTTTATCGGATATACCCAGGATAAACAATTTTCTGGTACCCTTAGATTGTTCTTAAAGAATGGCGATCTGTAAGATTGATGAAACATTTTTTAAGTATAAAGCGATACGTGGGCTTATTCGTGCATCACGTGGGAGCTACCGAATACTAGATCGAATGCTATCCAGTATCAATAAAGAAGTCATCTATTTTATTCATTTATTAGTCTACAAAAAACTTACTCACTAACTATTCCTTCTTGAACACTCTTAATCTATCCATTTTGCCCGCGAGAAAAAGGTTGCCGCAGCATTAAGAACCAGATTAAATATGAAAGCAACTTGTTGCAGGGCCCAACATCTCCATCAAGCTAAAAACAGATTTGTTATCTCTGCAATGGACAAATTTTATTATAATATGAAATGAAGCCGGGGGGCGGTTACCTTAGTAACAGATAACCTTAAACGTTCGCTAAAGCATGAAGGATTCAATATGAAAATGCGTAGTTTGAAACTACATTCAATATCCCAAAACTGAGTTTGATAAGGGAAGTCATTTCGAAATCATACATATTCTAAAAAGATAACTATACGGCTTCTATGAGAATATTCAAACATGACCTGTAGGACTATCTGTAATAAATGTGCAACAGGAAACCTTGTTTAAGTATTAAACATACTTAATGAATACTTTTTCGCCATCATTTCCAAGAGTTTTACCCCGGCAACGCTGTTCCCCTTCTCATCCAGCGCTGCACCATAAATTCCAATTCCGCATTTTCCAGGGACAGCCCCCATGATTCCTCCTGACACGCCGCTTTTGGCCGGAATGCCAACATTAATGGCAAATTCACCTGAGGCATTATACATGCCGCAGGTAACCATGAATGTCTTGCAAATACGAGCAATGTCTCCGGGGATGATTTGCTTTCCCGTCAACTGATCTTTCCCATTCATGGCCAGCACACAGCCTATCCTCGCCAAATCCTGACTGTCCATTTCAATGGCACACTGCTTCGAATACAATTCGATTAAGTCCTCCACATCTTCGTTTATTACATTATGCTGCTTTAAAAAATAGCTTAACGACCGATTTAAGTCTGCTGTATTGTATTCTGAACTGGCAACTGCTTCATTAAAATCGATAATAGGATTTTGGGTCAACTCCCGGATAAAATATAAAATACGCTTAAACCTCTCATTTACATTGTCACCTGAAACCATGTGGGTCACAGTCAATGCTCCTGCATTGATCATCGGGTTTAACGGCTTGGATGGCTTGTTTGTCTCTAACTTGGCAATGGAATTAAAAGGATCACCGGTAGGTTCTTTTCCTACATAAGAAAAGACATAGTCCTCTCCTTTTTCCATTAATACCATAGCAAGTGTCAATACTTTTGAAATGCTTTGGAGGGTCATTTTGACACTTACATCCCCCGCACAATATCTTTTTCCGTCAGGATAGTAAATAGCCACAGATAAATCTCCAGGATTCGCCTTTTCAAGAGCCGGTATATAGTTTGCCACGTTTCCCTTAACGGTAATTTTTTTTGCCTCATCAACAAGTTGCTGCAATTCTACATTGGACCTGCATTGACATCCCATATTTTTCACAATTTACCCTCCCTTAAAGGCGAATTCTTGGTAGATAGTGGACTGATTATTTTACAACATCCCATTGTTATTTTTCACAAAACCAGGAAGCAGATAATAAACAGAAAGTAAAGTTAATATTAATAGGAGAAAAGAATAATCAGGATTTCACCCTATTTGCTGCCTGATTTCCTGAATGATGGTTTCCAGTGATGTCACGACGCCTTTTTCATCCTTATAACTAATATGCTTAGGTTGAAAATGAACCGGTGAATCCAAACCTGCTGCTGCTGAAATTCGAAATAGTCCTTTTCGAAGTGTCACGAGAAAGTTGACGACGCGGTATTTCTTTTCGTCAATTACGAGAGCCCTTTGCAATTCTGGGTCTGTTGTGGCTACCCCAACTGGACAGGCATTAGATTGACATTTCAATGTTTGGATACATCCTATGGCAATCATGAATCCACGAGCTATATTGACAAGATCAGCCCCCATCGCCAAAGCAATCGCAATCCGGTCAGGGGTGAACAGTTTACCTGAAGCAATAATTTTAACCCGGTCGCGTACCCCATATTTTTGAAGGGTGGAGACAACAATTGGCAGGGCTGATTTAATCGGCAAACCGACACTATCAATCAATTCTTGATAAGAAGCTCCTGTTCCGCCTTCCCCTCCATCCACAGTGATAAAGTCCGGACCTTTGCCGGTTTCCTTCATATATTTGGCTAATTCCTCTACGCTATCATTACTTCCTACAACCATCTTCATTCCAACAGGTTTACCCGTATGGCTGCGGATTCTTTCAATGAATTCACACATTGTCGGTACATCATTGAACTGATGAAAACGATTGGGGCTATCAATCGATTTGAATGGTTCCACTTTGCGAATTTCGGCAATTTCTGGAGTAACTTTTTCAGCATCGATATGTCCCCCGCGTGTTTTGGCACCTTGAGCGAGCTTAACCTCAAATGCTTTTATTTGAGGAATTTCACTTTTCCGCTTTAACTCGTCCCAATCCATTTCGCCATGCTTATCGCGCACTCCGAACATGGCTGGGCCAATCTGCATAATAATATCGACGCCACCCTTTAAATGATAAGAAGAGAGTCCGCCTTCCCCAGTATTCATCCATGTGCCTTTCGCTAAAGCCAATCCTTCTGATAAAGCTGTGATGGCATTATGTCCTAATGAACCATAGCTCATCGCCGACATCCCAATTAAACCTTTTAATCTAAATGGATGTTTTGTATTTGGGCCAATGATTACGGCATCATGGTCATGTAATAAGTAGGCAGACGATTCCTCATCCTCCCATTTTTCCTTTCGCTGCATAAGAAGCGGATCTCTCAATAAGATATATCTTTTAGTTATCACCTTTGTTTCTCTATCGAATTTTTCTTCTTCGGTTAATTTGGGGAACATAGCATTCCGAACAAAAAGGCCTTCTTCATCAAAATCACGTTTTGAACCAAACCCGATTACATCCCGCATATATTTTGAGCTTTTTACAATATGTTCATAATCATCTCTTGAAAATGGCTTCCCTTCAGTATCCTCGTTAAATAAATATTGCCGAAATTCCGGTCCGATTTTTTCTAAAAAATAGCGGACCCTCCCTAGTACTGGATAATTCCGTAGTATAGCGTGATGCTTCTGATTTCGGTCTAATATTAATAAATAGACTAGAAAAATGACAAGTGCTATTACAACAAGTGCAATAGTAATAAATGAAATGATAATTAAACGACTTGCGATATCCATTTTACCCCTCCTAGTAATGATTATATTGTATTTAATTTACTCTAACTTGAATCTCTTTATACAAGGGAGCGAATATTATTGAAAAGATTTTTAATACTCAATTACATAATTTCATGTAGGCAAAGCCAACATATAGGGAAGAAATCAATGGTCGAGGAGGGAATAGTATGAAGGCATCTGATTTGTTTATAAGATGTTTAGAGAATGAAGGTGTTCAGTATATTTTCGGGATACCTGGTGAGGAAAATACGGATCTTGTTGATTCTCTAATAAGCTCTGATATTAAATTTATCTTAGTCCACCATGAACAAGCTGCAGCATTTATGGCAGACATCTATGGGCGGCTAACTGGAAAGCCTGGCGTTTGTTTGAGTACATTGGGACCGGGTGCAACCAATTTATTAACAGGGATAGGAAGTGCTTATCTGGATTATTCCCCTGTTGTTGCGATTACTGGTCAGGCGGGGCTTGATCGAATTCATAAGGAGTCGCATCAATATGTGGACATTATTGGAGTTTTTAAGGAAGTAACGAAATGGAATCAACAAATTAAGGTGCCTCATACGATTCCGGAAATTATCCGTAAAGCATTTAAGACTGCAGTCATTGAAAAGCCGGGTGCTGTTCATATCGAGCTCCCGGAAGATGTGGCAATGATGGATACAGAAGGTGAGCCACTTCCGGTTACACCAATGCCTAGATCCAATCCAGCCGAAGGAGAAATCAAAAAAGCTGTAGAATTAATAAATCGCGCTAAAAAGCCTATTATTCTAGCTGGTAATGGCGTAATCCGCGATGGAGCTACGGAGTCCTTACGTAAATTTGCTGAAGAGAAACAAATTCCTGTTGTGAATTCGTTCATGGCCAAAGGAGTTTTACCTTCTAACCATCCGTTGACCCTTTTTACAGTAGGGATGCAAGCAAGGGATTATGTTCTATGCGGGTTTGATTTAGCCGATCTTATTATCACCGTCGGCTATGATTTCGTCGAATATTTGCCAAAGTATTGGAACGATGAGGCAATGAATCAGATTATTCATATTGATGCTCGACCGGCTGAGGTTGATGCTTATTACCCCGTTCAAGCTGAATTGGTCGGGAACGTAACAGAGTCACTTGAAGCCTTGACCACTGATGTAGTTAAAAAAGAGCTTTGGCCAGAAGTGAAAAGATTAAGGTCTCAAATTATTGAAAAATTTCATTCTTCAGATGATGTATCAGGAAGCCCTATCATCCCTCAGCGGATTATCGCTGATTTGAAAAAGGCGGAAAAGGGAAATGCCATTGTCATTTCTGATGTGGGTGCACATAAATTATGGATGGCCCGGATGTATCAACCGGAAAAGCCTAATCACACTATCATTTCTAATGGTTTTGCATCGATGGGGATTGCCATTCCCGGTGCGATTGCGGCAAAACTGGCAAAACCTGATAAACCTGTCATTGCGGTTACAGGGGATGGCGGATTTCTAATGAATGGGGTTGAATTGGCAACTGCAAAACGTCTGGGCCTTGCCTTCGTGATAGTCATTTTCCATGATTCAAAATACGGCCTAATTGAGTGGAAGCAATTGAATAAATTTGATCGTACGAATGCGATTGAATTTACCGACCCAGACTTTTTAAGCTTCGCAAAAAGTTTTGGTGTTAAAGGAGTGAAAGTAACCCATTCCGATGAATTGCTTCATGCATTAGAAGAAGCGATTTCGAGTCAGGAAATTGTCTTGATTGATGTGGATGTCGATTATTCGGAAAATGTAAAGCTCTCGAAAACACTGGGTGATTATATTTGTAAATTATAAAACATGTAGTATTGGAGGAATGTCAGATGAAGAAAAAGTGGCAATTGTGGATTGGTGGTAAATGGCGGGAAGCTAAATCGTATGAGCCGTTATTTAATCCCCATTCAAATGAAGAAATTGCACAAATCGGACAGGCTGAGCCTGCGGATGCCATTGAAGCAATAGTTGAGGCAAATGCAGCTTTTCAGAAATACCGATCCTACCCGGCGCATGCTCGAGCCGAAATTTTAGTGAAAGCTGCAGCAATTATGGAAGAACGCAGTGAAGAGCTTGCGAAAATCGTTTCTCTAGAGGCGGCGAAAACGATTCGAAATGCTCGTGAGGAAATGAATCGTACGGTTCAGACCTATCGTTTTGCTGCAGAAGCGGCAAAGAACAATTATGGGGAACAAATTCCGATGGATGCAGCAGTGGGTGGGGTAAACCGTTTTGGCTTCACAATTCGTACCCCGATTGGCGTCGTAACGGCAATTACCCCATTTAACTTTCCATTTAATCTTGTCGCCCATAAAGTTGGTCCAGCTATTGCGGCTGGTAATTCGATCGTGTTAAAACCTGCCGAACAAACCCCTTTGAGTGCACTGGTTCTTGCCGATATCTTTCAAGAAGCAGGGCTTCCGGAGGGAGTTTTGAACATCATTCCGGGTAAGGGAGATGTTTTAAGTGAAGCGTTGACAACCCATCCACATGTAAAAAAAGTGACTTTCACAGGCAGTGTAGAGGTCGGACACCTTATCCAGCAGCAGGCAGGCTTCCGTAAGCTTACCCTTGAACTCGGATCCAATTCGCCTTTCATCATTGATGAAGGAGTCGACATCGATAAAATTATTCAACGAAGTGTGATGGGTTCATTTACGAATAATGGGCAGGTGTGCATCTCGATCCAAAGAATTTATGTCCACAAATCACTATACCAACAATTTTTAGAACGATTCGTCAGTGCAACAAAACAGCTTGTCATCGGTTCCCCCCTGGAGGAAAATACAAATATTACAGCGGTTATTTCAAAAAAAGAATTGGAGCGGTTACAAAGTTGGATTGACGAGGCAGTACAGGAAGGAGCAAAAATCGAGTGCGGCGGTACAGTGGAAGGCAATGTACTAGTGCCTACCGTCTTAACCAATGTAAATCGTGACTCAAAGGTATTTCGTTTCGAAGTATTTGGTCCGATCGTCTGTATTTTCCCATTCGAAACGCTGGATGATGCCATCAAGGATGCAAACGATTCACGTTACGGATTGAACTCAGGAGTGATGACACCAAGTATAGAACGTGCTTTCTATGCGGCAGAACGCTTGGAAACAGGTGGAGTCGTCATCAATGATATCCCAACTTATCGGATTGATAATATGCCTTATGGCGGCTGGAAGGACAGCGGTGTTGGTCGAGAAGGCGTCAAATATGCGATGAATGAGATGATGGAACAGAAGTTTATTAGCTTTAAAATAAGGGACGAATGATAGCAAGACCCTTTAGTGCTTGTTTGTATCGGCACGAATCGCTCGACCGGAATTGCAAGCGGGCATTTGTTGGTACAACTTGATAAGTCAACTTTCTCCATTTTCACTGTATGGAACCTAAGAAAATTCAATTTAGCTATAGTTTAAAATGAACTACCTTATTTAGAAAACATAGGTCACAAAATGGTTAAGAATGGCATAACAAAACCACCTTTCAGATGAATACTTGATTAAGGTGGTTTTATATGCTTGGTAATAGGAAATTCATTGTCTTGACATGGGTTTGAAGGGTAACGACTTTTTTAATGATTGATGGTTTTACTAGCATGGTTTTAGCTAGTACTTTAGGTGTTGGCGTAACCTTTTCCGAAATGTTTCTCTACCAAGGTGAAATAATCTATCCAAATGTAATTAAAAAATACTTGTCAGAACCTTTACTTGCAGAACTAACCGCTACATGTGGAGCACCCAACTTTGTTATTGGTGAAAATATGTTAGGAATTAAGTAAATTCGTGTAGCTTTTAAGATTATTACCCAAATTCTAATTACCCAATCCTTCTTTGACCACCACTTCTTTGTGAAAACTTTCAATTTGAATATTCTAGCGAGGTCTTTACCTAAATATATTTAATACCCATTAATATGCTCGCGGTGAAATGGTTCAAATAGGTTAAATTTGTAAATTAAATTTCTATTATTCACATTGGGATTATTTGATTTGGATTCTCAAAAAATTGGATAAAACATCATCAAACTAACCTTCGCAGCATAGGACTTATGAGATCCATGGTGAATAGACCGTAATCAATGACAACCATTTTATTATTCTTAGTAAATCCGACATTATCTAAACGCAAATCTATTGGAATGATACCGTACCTCAGGAATTTCAATTCCAACTTGATCAGTTTCGTATATTCCATGATTGACACTTGCGTGTCCACCTTCTTCATGATAACCCAGCCCATCCCATACTCTTTAACCGGACATAGATACTTTTTGACTTCCTTCTTACAGTTATTATATATATAGGCCTCATTTGCATTGCTTATTAAGCCTACTTCTGATAATGCAATTTTTAATATATAGCCATTATTTAAATCATAGACAACTCGGTTTAAACCATACCCAATCATTTTATGCTTGATTTTTAGCGTTTTACTAGCAGTAAACACTATTTGTCTTGCGGTTTTATAAAATTGGTATGTCCACATTTGAGATATCCAAGACTCAATGGCTTTTATCTCTTGCTGGGACAGCATTTTACTTTTATTCGGCTGATGTATCCTTTCCTTACCATTGTTAATTGGCCACATTCCATATACGTCTCCTTTTTTAAAAAAATTTGTGACTAAAGAGATGGATTTCCAGGTAGATGAAAAAACAAGTACATAGAAGAATCAATAATAAACAAAAGATTTAGTTCTGGCTGTTTATATTGGAAACTCAAAGCAAAAATTAAATCCAGGAAGTAAAGACCTTTCTATTTGTTCGTTTCTAAGCCATTTTCATCATCCATTGATCCATTACCTAGCATGTCCTCAGTTTCTCAGGATTTTCCCTTGTAATATGATATGACTTTAATATAAAATCGCTTGTACTATAGCTGAGAAATCTCGCGAAAACACACCAAGGATGGAGAGATCAAGACAGAAAGACCATGGTACCCCAGATGAATAGCCACGGCTTTTTTCTTTTTTTTTCCACCAGATTATGTTGTGCCAGACCATCTTGACGTCAGATGCCCTGGAATCCGGATTCCTCCAAAAAAAAGCCTAAAATCGCTGACGGCACGGGAAGAATAGTTCCTGATCGGCAAGTTTACGCATAGATTAATAAAGCCGTTGCTCATGAAGACTTTTGCTTCCGCTAAGAAGATGGCCCGTTATGTCCCCTACTTATCTCAAAAAGCCCCTTGTTGGTTTTTCTCTCCTTTTTACATTGTTTTCGCTTTTGATAAAAAGATATAACGCCCCAGTAGTCTAATTAAAGAATAATGCCTTAATAAAAAGAGAAATAATTATATAGCAACATGAATGCAGTTAAATTTTCTATACAAACTATATCGATTTTCGGCAACAAGATGGGTGTTCTTCCTTCATTTGTGAAAAAAAGGTATATTATAGTTTATGACATCGATAGTTTAAGGAGTGATCAAATATTCGTAAAAGATGGACCATTTCAATAATTGCTGGATTATTGCTTATTTTTTCAAGTGTTATAGCCTTCAATTATTTCGGCAGCGATAATAAAACCGAAAAACGGAAAAATGCAGCAGCCAAGGAGTCCAAAATTCCTGAGGTACAGGAATATGGCGGGACCCATCTTGAAAGAGTCGGCGATAAGGTCCGCCAAAAAGATTGGGGAACACTCACATTACTAGAAACAAAGTATATAAATGAGTCATTTGAATTGGCTCCCATGGCCATCACAGTCAAGGATATCCGCATGATTCAATTTTCTTCACTCACAGATGAAGTAAAGGAGGAGCTCAAATCCTATACGGGATTGAGTTTTGAAGAAGCCTATTCGATATACTATAAAGAGAATTTAACCATGGAGGAAATCGATCAGCAGTCTGCCTGGTCTAAAACGGATATTGGCAAAGAGGTAACTTATCTTGAAATAACTTATTCTGTGGAAAATAAAGGGCCCAAGGAACTGCAGTTCTTCAGCATGGAACATGTTACTTTCAATGATGACCTTACATATAATGTGCCTTCTAAAAATTTCATCCACTCCGGGGATACATTTATGGGGACAAAAAAAGTAAGTCGATTAGATTACCAACCAGGAGAAACAAGAAAAGGCACAATTGGCTTATTAGTCGATTCCGAAGAAAAAATCGAAGGGCTCAAGTCCTTTTCATTCACTACCGACGATATAGCAGATGGTGAGTCTCACGAATTATTGGTGGATGGGACTTCATTTGATGTTCACCTATAAGGAAAGTAGTTTTATCGAGAGAACACGAATACTTGCAGCGGGATTGGGGGACGAATCATATTGGAGAAAGCAATAATTATCGGAGGAAGCATCGCAGGGAAACAGCTGCCAAGCCCTATCACATACTTTTCGAGAATTAATCATCTTGGAAGCAGGTGAAAGATGGACGGGAAAAGCCGCTAGGCAAAAGAGTGCCATAAAGCTACCATCCTCATGTTTTATTAAAAGGAGGAGAAGCAGCAATTGAGGAATTGTTTCCACACTTCTTTGATCAATTAATAGCGCCCCCCTCCACCTTTTTCAACCTAAAGTAAGGTTTGCTATTTTGACCAATCAGAAGAAAAAGAGTAAGAAGTCGACATCCTATGAAAAGCTAATCTACAAATATCGTGATCTCTTTCAATCATTAAATGTAAGCAATCGGGCGCTTTAAAGAGCGTCTTTTTGGGTTATGGCGCCTTTACAGCAACAACAGCAATTTCCACTATTTCGGGAAGTGATAAGAGGGCGTATTTTCTTCATTAAGATTCCAATACGAGGCGGCGGTGAGTTATTTAAAAATTACATTCCTTATGATATTTATAACGGTACTAACAAGGATTGAGCTTGTTCATTTCGACAGCAGTAAAGCCTAGTTTTGAATATTAAGATGGAGGTGACGCGTTATAGATCAAAATGATCATGTAAATAAAGAGATGACCAGCTCATTTAGAATTGGTCATCACTGTTAGCTTCCTTCTACTTTATGATTCCCGTTAATACACACACAGCCCTCGTTCCTGTGCTTTGGTTACTTTTCTAAAAATCGTTGGATACTTTTTATACATTGATATTCCTGCATTTTTTGAACCACGTTTTCCTGTATATTTCCATCATCCATTTTCACTTTATCAATCACCACATTCATAATTCAACATATAATACAACAAAGGAAAACCGGGGGTATCAACATGCAAGACAATCAACATGGATTGCAAATGAATGAGGTTGAAAAGTTTGATGAATGGGTAAAAAAGTTTTTTCTGGATCCGGAAACTTGTGCGTTGGATCATCAACTTTTTTCAATTGATATATACGAAAGTGACGATGAGTATATGGTGGAAGCGGTTTTGGAAAATCATGATGTGAAAGATATTAAAGTTTGTTTACGTGATAATGAGCTATCGATCATCGTTGATGATACTCATAAGCCATTACTTGAAAAAAAAGCGGATACAATACCCACACAGAGAAAAATCCCTTTCCCCTTTTCGATTTGCTCACGAAGAATTACCGCTGAATTCTCAAATCCAATATTGGTGATTCGCATCCATAAGTTTTCCCCCGGAAAAACAGCTGATGATATTAACATAGAGTAGTTCATTCCTAATAATTAAAAAGAATGGCATAGGGAGCCACATTCACTCCTTAGCCATTCTTTTTTTCTTGATTTATCCAGCAAAATAGAAGGACGTACGACTCCCTTTTTGTGTCGAGATGACTTGGAGCTGGGCATCTATTCTTTCTTTTAATTCTGGAACATGAGAAATTATCCCGACTAATCTCCCGGTGCTTTGTATATCCATTAACGCTTCAATCGCATGATCAAGAGATTCAGGGTCGAGGGTACCGAAACCTTCATCGATGAACATCGTTTCGAGTGAGATCCCGCCTGCATTCTGCTGGACAACATCCGCAAGGCCCAAAGCAAGTGCAAGAGATGCCTTAAAGCTCTCTCCTCCCGAAAGGGTTTTGACATGCCTCTCCTGTCCTGTATATTGGTCATACACGGATAACTCCAGACCACTCTGGATATTCCTGCGTGTAGGATCCAGCTTTCGCAGCAGCTGATATCTGCCGCTTGTCATTTTCAGTAATCTTGAATTGGCTTCTTTTAGGATATCATCCAAAAAGGCTGCCAATACATACCGTTCAAAAGTTATTTTGAAGGAGTTTTGACCTTTGGAAATCTCAGACAGATGACCGACGATACTGTACCTTTCATCCAGATTTTTCTGATCTTCCCTGATATGCGCCAATTTCCTTTCGATTTCTTCATTAGTCCGTTTTTCGGCATGTAATTCATTCTGATTTTGGCGTAGCGACTCCAATTCTGCATCTATGAAATCAAATGTCTTTTTCAATCCTTCAAGGTCCGGTTTGACTACATCTTTTAACTTCATTTCCAAATCATGAAACAGACTTAAAACACTTTGCCAATTTTGATTATACTGCATAACCTGGTCCTCTAAACTCCCAAGAGCCGCTTCCGACTTTTTGGCTGCTGTATATTCTTTATAATTGGAAAAGCCTTGATTGGTCATATCCGTAATTAACTTTTCCCGTTCCTCTTTCAATTCTTGATTTAATGCCTCTATATTTCCACTTAGGGATTCTTTTTTTGCATTGATTGCCGATTCTTTTTCTTTCACCATTTGAAGGTTTTTTTGTGCATCTTCCAAAGCAATTTGTAAGCGTTTTTGCGTTTTTACAGCCATTTGGCAGGCTGCATTATATTCTTCCTCTGTCCGTATACCGTCTGGCAGGGAATCGGTTAAACCTGTCAGTTTTGTAGAGTTTTCAATATACCTGGTTTTCCCTTGGTCCTCTTTAATTTCTAAAGAAGCAAGATTCTCCTTTAACTGGGATGCTTTCGCTTTTAATTCCAGCAACCTGCTTTCAAGATCATTAAATAATGACTTTTTTCGTACCAATTCTTTTAACTGCTCTTGCAGCACTTTTCCTTTTTGTATAAACTGTTTCAAATGATCATCAATGTCTTCAAACCTAAACTCCGGCATGTCATTTTGTAAGTCCATCATCTTTTCCTTTGAAGACTCGGCCAGTGCATCATACTTTGATTTTGCTTGGTAATATTCACTTTCGGCTTGGCTTTTTTGTTGTTCTGCAGTTTTCAGCCTGTTTTCTTGCTCTTTCAGTTCCATATCCGTTGGCATATCCTCATGCATTTGCGCTGGTTTTGGATGACTTAGCGAACCGCACACAGGACAATTTTCCCCTGAGTGCAGCATGGACGCAAGCATACCCGCTTGGCCTGATCGCCAGTTTTGATTCAGGGCTTCCAGTTTTTCCTTTTCCTGAATCTGAATTCTTTGAATCTCTTTGAACCGAATATTCTTTTCTTCCAGAACCCGCTTCGTATTCTGAACTTCGGAAAGAACTTCTTGAAGCTTTTTTATTTTCATTAACGATTGATCATTTCTTTCCGCTTCGATTTCCTTTTCACGATGAAGAGCCGCCGCTTTTTCCGCTTCTGTTTTTTCATGAGTGACTCTCTCTGCTTCCTCTTCGATTGCCAGATGTTCCGAAACATTTTTTTCTCGAAGTCCTTTACTAGTTCGCCACTCTTTTTCATCTAACGTAACTTGTGCTTTTAAGCTTGCAAAAGTCATGACAGCCTCTTTTACCTGCTCAAGCTGATGAACATTCCGTACGGCCTGCTCCCTCTGGTTTTCCTTCAACATTTCCTGTTCATAGGAATCCTGCTTCTCAATGCGTTCAGCCTGTAATTTCTCGGCCTGTACACTTAACTTTTGAAGTTCAGCATTCGCATCTTGGACTTGTTTGCCAATTCGCAAATAATATTGTTCTTGCTTTTCAAGCGTAGCCGCTTTATGTGCCATTTTAATTTGGTCTTTCACGAGTTCCATTTCAGGCTGCTTTGCTTCAAGGTTCTCCTTTTCTTTTCGAAGTTTTTCTTTTTCCGAAAATCTATTGATTAAATCAGCCGCTTTTGAAAGCTCTTGATTTACTTGATCACGAGCTTTTTGCTTTTCCTGTATTTGTTTATTTACATCCTCTTTTTTTTCTGCCGCTGCCAAAATGACTTCCTGTAACAGTGGTAAGATCAGCTGTTCGTTAGGCACTTCCGCTTCCAATTGTGCCTGCAATTCTACATGATTACCAGGCTGGATGCCTTTCATTAATTCAATTCTCCTCTGAGCGCTTTTTTCACTTTGCTTTCTAAGGATGGAAGCCTCTTCTTTTAATTTTTCTTCGATTCGTTTATAAAGTTCAGTATGAAATAATTTTTGGAGAATCTGTTCTTTATCTTTGCTGTCGGAAGTTAACAGTTTTCGGAATTCATTTTGTGGAATCATCAGGATTTGCCGGAATTGATTGGCATCAAGTCCAATGAGTAATTTGATTTTTTCCTCAACCTCACGCACATTCGCACCAAGCAATTTTTTTCCTTCAGCCAATATCTCATATAATTCAGCCTTTGCTCCAACCGTTGTCGTTCCTTCTCCTGCTTTTTTCTTTCGTTCCTGCTGCGGTGACCGGGTCACCCAATATGTTTTCCCACGCAGGGTAAATTGCAGCGAGACTTCCGTCATCACATCATCTTCGGCAAACTGACTTCGTAAATCTTGCCCGCTTCGGTCTTCACCACTGGCTTTTCCATAAATCGCAAAACTGATCCCATCAAATATCGTTGTTTTCCCTGCGCCTGTCTTTCCCGAGATGACAAACATGGTCCGTTCTCCAAGGGAATTAAAATCGATGGTTTCCCTCCCTGCATATGGTCCGAATGCCTGCATCGTTAAAATATGGGGTCTCATTTCAAAGCCTCCTCTTTCTTCACGGCTTCAATTACCGAAACCATCAAATCTTGCTTTTGAGAATCAAAGTCCCGATCTGTCATTTCTTGATAAAACGTTTCGAACAGGTCCAATTCTGATTTCCGTTCATCTTTTACAGAAGAGAAGGATTTTTTTCTTCTAAGGTCGGTCAAATCCCATTTTCGTTCCAGATGTAGTACATTCGGGTAAATCTGGCGCAAACGATTAATCGGATCGATGAGTGACCCCTCGTCATTTAATGTTATTTTCAAGTAGTCATCCTTTTTTTGCAATTGATAAAAAGCGGGATCTAGTAACTCTTCCATCGTTCCGGATATTTCCCTCATATCCAGCTTGGGCGCCAAAGATCGATAGCGTATATCGAAGCTACCATCTTCTTGCATATCGACAATGGAAAGCGACTTATTTTGCTTGGCCTCAGAAAAAGAGTATTTTAATAGTGATCCAGAGTAAAACACCTTAGGATGACGTATCGCGTCAGGACTATGTAAATGTCCAAGTGCCGTATAATCGAACGCATCGAATAAGTCTGATGAAACACATCCGGAACCACCTACTGACAAAACTCGCTCTGAATCGCTCGTTTTTCCGCCTAATACAAAAGCATGTCCTACGAAGACATTCGGTTCATCCTTATTGAAAGTCTCTGCAATCATTCCGGTTATCCGCTTCATCGCTTCTTGATGGGAATGGATACTTTCATCTTCAAAAAGATGGCGAACCGTTCCAGGTTCTGCATATGGAACACAATAAAAATTCACTCCCTTAATGCGAACCGGCTCAAATATTTTTGTCAATTTCCCATGAATGTATAACTGACTATGACGATACCATGATGAACCGAATGCAAGCCTTTCCGCAGAATCATGGTTTCCCGATATTGCAACGATTGGTGTATTCATTTTCACATTAATCGTATAAAGGATTTCATCAAGAAGCTCCACAGCTTCAGTCGGTGGAACCGAACGATCATAAAGATCACCGGCAATCACAACCGCATCAGGTTTTTCTTCTTCAACAATTTCTATGAATTGCAAAAGGGCATGCCTTTGGTCATCTGTCATATGTACCCCGTGTACGATTTTCCCTAAATGCCAATCAGCCGTATGGATAAATTTCATAGTTTCACTCCGTCCTCACTTTTACTTACTATTATTATATCAAAAATTTAAAGAATAGCATGGCTTGGGTACAAACGTTCTAATTATTACCACACTGTCCCATTCTTTTCAATTATTCAGAATAAAAAAAGGCAAACTCAAAAGAGTCTGCCCTTTTCATCATTAGCTGAATAAGTGTTCATATGGACCCATATTCACTTTTCTTTCAGCTAATTTTTTTTGTAAAAATTTATGGTCACGTTTTGGTGTGGCAATGATATAGCCGCGTATCACTAGATCTTCCGTAATATCGCCCGCTTTTTCCTTTAACGCCAACTCTCCGATTTTCCCCGCAATTTTATGGCGTGCAACATCACGAAAAAGTTCCGGTACAGGGCTCACTAAATCTTCGAGTAATTCCTTTTGTTGATTTGACCATAAGTGCTTTGTTTGGTCCAAATAGTATTCTTCCCAATCCATATCGGATTTCCCGTCTTCTTTGGGGAATCTTTTCAGGAACTTTCGAAACATGAAAAAGCCACCTATGCTCATCAAAATAATTAAAAGGGCTACCCAAAATAGAATAAACCATAAAAACCATCCACTAAGCAAAGTACCACCTCATATGTATAGAATGATCGTTACTATTATTATAGACAGTAACCCATATCTTTACAAGACTGGCAATGTAATCATTCCGGATCGTTCACTTCCAGCAAGACCAGTGAAAAATCCCCTACGGCATTTTCTTCATAAAGATTCGTGACCGAAGTCGCATAGTTAAAGATCTCTGCTCGAAATTCCTCGTTTGACTGAGGAATCTTTAAATCAAATACCATTTGATAAAGCAGTGTTGTAATATCATGATATTCACTATTTGTAACCTTGAAATTAAAACTGGCTTTTCTGATTTCTCTACCTTCAGAATCCTTTACATTTTCAGTAAGAAAATCAGTAACATGCAGTGGAACATCATTTAAAATGACCTCATCTACCATTTTATCAACATCTCCTTTAAATGTGGTTAAAGCCATGTTATCACTAGGGTTCTTCCTGCGCCAATGATTCAGCCTTGAAAAGCTCAAAAAACCTGAGTCATTATGATATCGACTCAGGTTTCCTGGATTATCCCTTTGATCCTATTTTACATGTATCACACCATATTACTTCCACTTAAACTGGCAGCTTTGACTTTTTTGTATTGATATAGCATGGCAATTCTCCATGGAACGATCATAGCAAATGCAAGTAAGAAAAACATACCACTCAAGACGCCGACTTCAATCGTGCTTCCCAGCATCAGTTTCGCCACCAGCCGTATCACCATGAGACCAATCAATATGAATATAAACGCTTTAGAGCGCAGGATATAAATTTTTTCATCTCTAACTTCGAATTTGGATGTTTTAATTAATAGGATGGAAAACAACATCCCTGCAACAAGAGCCTCCAATAATTCGTATCGAGTGACCCGGAACATTGGAAAAATAAACATCAAAACACCCGTACTCATAAACAGCGGCGGTAAGATGATTTTCTTTTCGTTCACTGGTTTTTTCGTTTCCTTCATCCGTAACATGAAAACACCCATAGCCATCACAATCGCTATACCTGTTGATAAATATATCATCAAACCATCCCTTTTAATTAAAAATAGGTAAGTACCATTAAAAATTATATATGACTTCAATGAATAAACAAAGTATATATTACCTATTTGAGATAAACAAGGAGCGTGTTTTTAATTTAGCGACCTATTGATGGCATTTAATACCCTGCTCTCGACAAAAGGCTTGACGATAAAAGTCTTTCGCCCAAGCTTCAACACCATTTTTCTGCTGACCCATCGAGAATATAATTATATCCTTTGCAGCCCAAATTTTCTTCTTAATTTCTTCATGATTGGCATGGTAATATCCATCGTCACCAGGTCGAATCAAATTTCGAACAGCACAATAAAACCTAATCAAGGAAACTCCCATTAGAATAATTTTGAAAAAATAACTTATTATGGACTAAAACCCCGTAAAGCCACCGAATAGTCTAGACAGGACTGCTATTATTTTGGTCATCCAATTAAAAAACAAAATCACACCCATTACAATCATTAAATATCCGCCAATCTTCATGATGTATTGGCTGTACTTTTTGATCCATTTCAATTTTCCGACAAAGAAGGATAATATGAAAAACGGGATGGCAAAGCCTAATATATAGGCAGTCATATAACTCATGGCAGCGCTAGAATTAGTCGCACCCAAAGAGATGACAGCACCCAATAGTGGGCCAGCACAAGGCGTCCATCCAGCCGCAAAAGCAAGTCCGATAAGAATCGAACCTATATATCCGCTAGGTCGGTTTTTAAATTCAAAACGACTATCCTTCATCAAGGATTTCGGCTGAAAGATTCCTACAATGAATAATCCAAAAATAATAATCAGGATCGCACCAATCTGACGAATCAATTCTTTGTAATCCGAGAAAGCAGAACCTAAAAAGGTCGTACTAAAACCAATTGCAATAAAAACTAGAGAAAATCCAAGAAGGAAGAATAAAGTATGCAGCATACTTCTACTTTGGAGCATGGCGTTCTCGGATTTGATTTCACCAACACTCATACCAGTGATATAAGATAAAAAGGCTGGATAGAGCGGTAAGCAGCATGGCGAAATAAAACTCAAGAAGCCCGCCCCAAAAGCTAAAAACATATTAATATCATTCAAATGAGCTCACTCCTATGTATGTCAACCTATAAACATTGTAACAAATAAGATAAAAAAATACATTTATGGAACTGTGAATATTTAATGACAACTAAATGCCAAACATTTAAAGGAGAAGGAGGCCACAGCTTAATTTTCATTAAGTTAACTTATTTGAATTCATTAGTCCGAGCCGATATAATTGTTATATTCATACAAATTTTACAACAGAACACATAAATAAAGGGTACCATGAAAAAATGTTGGGGCCAGAAAGGAAATATAATGGCTAAAAAGAATGAATTTCTCGAACAGATTGAATTAAAGAGAAATGAACTTATCAAGATTGTCGCTAAAGATGGTTTAAACTCCCATGTTGCCGTTGAATATAGCCAGCAACTTGATCAATTATTAAATAAATATAATGAACTTTTTTATAAAACTGGTACAGGTTTTTAATCCCGTTCATCTCCCATTGATAACCACCCATGTTATTATATGATTTATTTTAACGGTCAATCTCTCCTTTTTCGATTCTTTCTCCATTCGAATACATAAGAATAACCTTTTCTTTCTATATAAAAAACAGGCAAACGCTACGGGCGCACTGCCTGTTTTTCATTAAAAGGATGCACATTTCAACATTAACATCTTGTGTCGGTTCATAGTTTGTCACAACAAGAACAATAGGAAATCCAGCTAAGATGGAATTACTGACATTGATTATCAGGTAATATTGGATCCATCTAAGGTATCCTATATGAATTTATTTAATAAATGGCGTTTTAAAGCCTCATATACGCCGATGAAAGGGAAAACTTAAATTGAATACCATCAATAAAAGGGACACAATCAAATTGCAAATGTTCATTATTTAAATATCTTTAAGTAACAAACAGTTTTAAACCTTTTCATCCTCCGCCTACAATCAACAATATTAAACAGGCTCCTATTCTTGGCCGGCGCCTTAATAAATAAAATTGAACTCCATATACTATGTCCTATATACATGTACAGGAGGGCATTCGTTTGAAGACTTTAATTATGGCTTTATCAGTTTTCATCCTTTTTTCATCATTTGACACTCCAATTATTCATGCCATTACTTCAAGTCGAGAGGTATATGAAAAAACAGGTAATGTTATTTGGGAGGGCAATACGAAAGAAAAAATCGTAGCCATAACTTTCGACGACGGGCCACATCCTTCGTATACACCTCAAATCCTCGATATATTGGCTAAATATAACGCCAAAGCTACCTTTTTTGTTTCTGGTAATAAAGTGAAAAGTAACCCTGGCATTTTAATGAGAGAAATAAAAGAAGGTCATGAAATTGCCAATCACACCTATCATCATTATTTTGATAAAAATATGACCGCTGATTTATTATCTTCTGAATTAGATAAAACAGCTAAAGTGATTTGGGATATTGCCAAATACAAACCTATGCTATATCGTCCTGTAGGTGGACTTTATAACGATATAATCATCAATACAGCTGTAAAAAAAGGATATATGGTTGTACTGTGGTCCTGGCATCAGGATCCCCAAGACTGGAAAAGACCTGCTCCAAATAAAATTTCCAATCATATCATTAAGTCGTTACGAGCTGGCGATATCATTCTCCTGCACGATTGGAGCGACCGTCCCCAAACGGTGGAGGCGTTAGAATCGACATTGGATTATTTATATAAAAACGGCTATGAATGTGTTACGGTGTCTGATTTATTGTTTCGCTCCAAGGTGAGTTCACCCGATTTTTTCAGAACCTTTCCTGTTGAATGAGCCATAAGAGTTAAATTTATGTTTGACAAATCACTCAAAAAATATTATCTTTAATTAAAGATAATTTAATTAGAGATAATATTTGCGATATTTTTTTAAAAATAAATCTCGAATTAAATATATCTAAATTCAATATAAATTCCAGGAGGAATCATAAATGATTGGTATAGGTTTATTAGTTATACGTTTAGCAATCGGATTATCGTTTGTTGGTCATGGGGCTCAAAAATTGTTTGGATGGTTTGGCGGTCATGGCTTGAAAGGCACTGGAGGCTGGTTTGACTCGATTGGGATGAAGCCAGGAGTTACCATGGCCCTATTCGCTGGTCTATCAGAGCTTATTGGCGGAGCCTTATTTGCTTTAGGTTTCCTTACACCCTTTGCAGGTATATTAATTGCGCTTACAATGCTCGTTGCGATCGTTAAAGTCCACGGAGCAAATGGCTACTGGGCAACTCAAAATGGGTATGAATATAATCTTGCCATTCTTGCAGTGGCGATTGGCGTTGCGATAACCGGAGCTGGACCATACTCACTTGATACCTTTCTATTTTAAGATGAAAAATTAATCATTACGAAAACATGGAGTGGATTCGCCCCACTCCGTGTTTTTTTCATCCCGGCATCCTCTTTGCAGGGGAAGTGGATGTCAACAAAAAGAAGACCTGATCATGAACTGCACCCCAATTGTTAGACACTATCTAACAATTGGAGGTGCTATTTTTTATGACAAAATATTCATTAGAGTT
>NZ_JBHZPE010000033.1:0-54304 GCF_042787985.1 Peribacillus sp. YIM B13481 | reverse complement strand
TCTTCAGCGCCGATGGTAGTTGGGGGTTTCCCCCTGTGAGAGTAGGACGCCGCCAAGCCATTTAAAAGATCAGCCATCCGGCTGGTCTTTTTTGTTGAATGAAAAGAAAAATCATTAGATATAAAGGGTTTATCAAATATGGAAACTTTTATAAAGACATACACGTATTGAAAAACTTCATCATACATTGTTAAAAGCATCCCCGGTTCTCTTAAACTATTTAAATTAATGTATGTGAACAATGGTTTTTGGGGAGAATGCAGGTATGGAGGTGGAGATGTTGGGGACAACAACAACCAAAACAACGGCAGGGGAATCGTGCGTGGTTTGTGAACAAATAAAAGGGATGGGAATACATCTATATACGACTTTTATTTGTGAGGAATGTGAAAGGGATATGATCGGGACGGATACGAACGATCCAAAGTACAAATATTACTTAAAGCAATTAAGAAAAATCAATAATCCTGAAATATTTTCATGAATAAGCAGTTTGAGAAAAGTTAAAGAGTCAGAGAATGAAGAAATGGAGTGTTTCTTTATTCTCTGACTCTTTTTTTGGTACTTTAGAAGAATGCTTGGTAACAAGCTGCGTTTCTGTATCTAAACAGAGTGTTCGAAGATACATAATTGCCTTTCTGTCGAGCAATAAGAGATAAATATGAACTTATTTGATAAAATGAAAAAATACTATGATTTGAGGGAAGAGAAAAATGAATCAAACACAGACACCATTGTTCGATGCAATGAGTGCCCTTTATAAAAAAAGACCAATATCCCTGCATGTGCCAGGACATAAAAATGGATGGGTCTTTAGTAAAAAGGGCGAAGCAATATATAACCCCCTGCTTGGCATAGATGCCACGGAGATAAGCGGTTTAGATGACCTTCATGCTCCAGAGGGCGCCATTTTAAAGTCCGAGCAACTGCTCGCTGATTTATATGGGGTAAAGAAAAGTTACTTTCTGGTTAATGGGTCAACGGTAGGCAACATTGCGATGATTCTTGCTACCTGCCGTGAAGGTGATAAAGTGCTTGTCCAAAGAAATTGCCATAAATCAATTTTGCATGGGTTGATGTTAGCGAATGTACAGCCGATTTTTTTACAGCCGGATTTTTATGAGGGATGGGGCATTGCTGGTGGTGTAGGATCAAAATTAATTGAAGAAGCTTTGAGTGCCAATCCAGATGTTAAAGCCATCGTTGTAACCTACCCGAATTATTATGGTCTTGGTGAAGACTTGACGGAATTGGTGAGACTTGCACATCAAAAGGGAATCCCGGTGCTGGTGGACGAAGCACATGGCGCTCACTTTCAGTTAGGAAGTCCGTTTCCTAAATCAGCTATTTTCGCAGGGGCAGATGCCGTTGTCCATTCAGCACATAAAACACTGCCGGCTATGACGATGGGGTCATATCTTCATGTCAATTCATCCTTAGTTGATGTGGGGCAAGTATCATTCTATTTACAAATGCTTCAGTCTAGCAGCCCGTCTTACCCAATTATGGGATCGCTCGACTTAGCCAGAGCATACTTAGCCGCTTTTACATCAGAAGATAAAAAATCCCTTATTAAAAAGATATCAGATTTCAGACGGGAATTGGGCGCCCTACAAACAGTAAGGGTGTTAGAGGCGCCACCAGGTACTTCAGCAGACCCGTTGAAAGTAGTCATTCAATCAATAAATGGATTAAGCGGGTTTGAGTTACAGCAGCTATGTGAAGCCGAAGGCATTTTTACAGAATTAGCTGATCCTAATAATTTATTAATGATTTTACCTTTATTAAAAACGAGTATCGATTTTCCCTTTCAAGAAATCGTTCAAAATATAAAAAGTGCGACTAAAGACAGAACTGGAAGCGTCGAAGCGAATCAAGTGGGTAGCTGGTTTGCTGGAAGTTCGATTACGGCTCTGGAAATTACTTACTCCGTCATGAAGCATAGTAAATCGAGACCGGTTGTATTGAGAGAAGCCGTAGGAGAGGTATCTGCCGAGATGGTCATCCCTTATCCGCCAGGAATTCCATTAATTATGTCCGGGGAAATGATTACGACAGATCATATTACCAATCTGAAGAGACTGCTTGAACTGGGATCAAGGTTTCATGGAGGTTCCTCCCTTTCAAACGGAGAGTTGATCGTTTATGAAAGCGGGCATGCTGGTTAAAATGATATACTACAAACAAAGAACCTTGGAGGTACATCGATGAAACGTGGTATTTTTATTACAATGGAAGGGCCCGAGGGTGCTGGGAAAACAACAATTACCCAAATGCTTGGCAAGGCTCTGCAACAAGAAGGCTACAAAGTCCTATTAACGCGTGAGCCAGGGGGAGTCCCCATTTCGGAGCAGATTAGGGAAGTGATCCTTAATAAGGATAATACAGCTATGGACTCGAGAACAGAGGCCTTATTATATGCAGCGGCTAGACGTCAGCATTTAGTGGAAGTGGTCATGCCGGAGTTGAAACGAGGGGGAATTGTTCTCTGTGACCGATTTATAGATAGCTCGTTAGCCTACCAAGGCCATGCAAGGGGTTTGGATATTGAAGAGGTTTACAGTATCAATAAATTCGCAATTGGAGATATGATGCCCGATGCCACTTTCTTTTTTGATATAGATCCAGAAGAAGGATTGAGACGTATCCAGGCCAATGGGGAACGGGAAGTGAACCGGCTGGATCTTGAAGCCCTGGACTTTCATAAAAAAGTTTGTGAGGGGTATCAGTCCATTATAAATAGATGGGAAGACCGTTTTATTATCATTGATGCAGGACGTACAGTTGATGAAGTTTTTGAAGAAGCGAAAGCCAGTTTGTTTAATTATCTGGAGAAAACAGGGAATTAAATATTAGGTTTCCATATTATTCAACCCGAATACTATTCCAAGCAAAGACTAGTTGCTATAATGGAGTTAGGAAAAATTCAGAGTAACCGGAGGATGATGAGAATGAAAATGATCATTGCTGTCGTTCAAGACAAGGATAGTCATCGCCTGCTAAATGAATTAGTTGAAAATAATTTCGGAACAACCAAGCTAGCCAGCACTGGCGGGTTTTTAAAATCAGGTAATACGACTTTTATGATTGGCACAGAGGATGAACGTGTTGACCAAGCCATCCAGATCATCAAACAGAATTGTCAGTCACGATCCCAGTTAGTATCACCGGTTTCTCCGATGGGCGGGAATGCCGAGTCCTATGTACCTTACCCAGTGGAGATTCAAGTAGGCGGTGCGACCATTTTTGTTCTGCCGGTTGAAAACTTTTTACAATTCTAACG
This sequence comes from Peribacillus sp. YIM B13481, assembly GCF_042787985.1. NCBI lineage: Bacteria > Bacillati > Bacillota > Bacilli > Caryophanales > Bacillaceae > Peribacillus > Peribacillus sp. YIM B13481. Next base: position 51,021 of record NZ_JBHZPE010000033.1, on the reverse strand, counting down.
GTTAGCTACAGGGAGGTTCATTATGAAAATCAACCATGATACCCCTATTAAGCTGGATAAATCGCGCCAGGATGCCAAACAGTTTCAAATTGGGAGTGGAAGATTTCAACAAATGGTCCAGACACAGGATCAAAAAATGCAAATCCAAACATTAAACCGTTTGATAGGCGATATAGAAGGGGCGGGACAGCGTTTAGTAAGGTCACGTACTTTTAGGGAACTGGCAAAATATAAAGCATTAGTGAAACGGTTTGTTAAAGAAGCGGTTGAATATGGACTGGAACTGAAGCAATCCACTAGCTGGAACCAATATGGACAGAGTCGGCCGTTGAAAACCGTGGAAACGATAGATGCAAGATTAGTGGAGTTAAGCGAGGAAATTCTTAATAAAGAGAAAAGCTCGCTTGAAATATTGGAAATGATAGGTGAAATTAAAGGTCTTCTGATTAATTTATATACTTAAGTGAGTTGATGGTTTTGGATAAAACATGGCAGGACATGAATCAAATTCAGCCGCAGGTAATGATGATGCTGCAAAATAGCATAATGAAGAACAGGGTGGCTCATGCGTATTTATTTGAAGGGGAAAAAGGGACGGGTAAGCAAGATATAAGCAAAACCTTTGCCAAAAGCTTATTATGTGAAGCACCAAAAGCGGGTTATAAGCCATGCGAACTTTGCCGAAATTGCAAACGGATTTCCAGTGGGAACCATCCTGATGTCCATTTAATAGAAAGAGACGGTCTTTCAATAAAGAAAGAACAAATTAAGGGGCTCCAAGAAGAATTTTCGAAAAAAAGCGTAGAGGCGGATCGAAAGGTTTATATGATTGCCGATGCGGACAAAATGTCAGTGGGGGCAGCCAACAGTCTATTGAAATTTTTAGAAGAACCTTCGGCCGATACCGTAGCAATATTGATGACCGAACAGCTTCAGAGGATTCTGCCGACCATATTATCAAGATGCCAAGTGATTTCGTTCAAGCCATTATCCCCGGAGAATGTGAAACGGAAGCTGATAGAACAGGATTTAGAACCGCAGCTTGCCTCGGTTATCGCACATATAACACAGAATGTGGAAGCTGGAATTGAGCTTAGCAATGATGAATGGTTTGTACAAGCTCAAAAAATAGTGGTAAAATTATATGAAGTGTTAAAACTTAGTTCCTTGAAGGCATTGTTGTACCTGCAGACGGATTGGTTTTCACACTTTAAAGAAAGAGAACAGGTTGACAGAGGTCTTGATTTGTTACTTCTTATATATAAGGATTTATTATACATTCAGTTGGACAAAAAGGGCTTCGTTGTATTCCAAAATAAACTGAAGGAATTTGAAACTCACGCTCTTCATCTTTCTCCAAGACGCCTTGCCGAAAATATGGGTTGTATTTTGGAAGCAAAACGGAAGCTGATGTCCAACACGAATCCACAGCTGTTGATGGAACAGCTTGTGCTGAATTTGCAGGAGGGATCATGATTTGTATGATGTTGTAGGTGTCCGTTTTAAAAAGGCGGGCAAAATATACTACTTTGATCCGGGTGAATTCGCTATTCCTAAGGACGATTTTGTAATAGTGGAGACTGTCCGCGGTGTTGAATTCGGTAAAGTTGTTACAGCCCGTAAACAAGTAGATGAAAACGATGTTGTCCTGCCGTTAAAAAAAGTACTTCGGGTCGCTGATGCAAAAGATAAGCTGATTGTTGATGAGAACAAGGCGGCTGCAGAAGAGGCCTACTCTATATGTTGCCAAAAGGTTGTTGAGCATAAGCTGGATATGAAGCTGGTTGATGTGTCATATACTTTCGACAGAAATAAGGTCGTGTTTTATTTTACAGCGGATGGTCGCGTGGATTTCCGTGATTTAGTCAAAGATTTAGCTGCCATATTCAGAACTCGGATAGAACTGCGCCAAATTGGGGTAAGGGATGAGGCCAAGATGCTTGGTGGCATTGGACCTTGTGGCAGAATGCTTTGTTGCTCCACATTTCTTGGAGATTTTGAACCGGTTTCCATCAAAATGGCGAAGGATCAGAATTTATCATTGAACCCTACAAAAATCTCAGGATTATGCGGTCGATTGATGTGCTGTCTGAAATATGAAAATGACGAGTATGAAAGTGCGAAGGAAATGCTTCCTGATTTAGGTGAAATGATTAATACGCCTGGTGGCAAAGGCAAGGTAGTGGGGCTTAATATTCTAGAACGCGTACTTCAGATTGAACTAATCGAGCAGGAAAGAGTATTAGAGTATACTCTTGATGAGATTCTAAAAGAGGGAGCCGTTTCTATTCAAGCCACAGATTATTAAGGTGGTGGGAGAGCGTGGATAAGAAAGATATTTTTGAGTCGGTGACCAATATGGAAACCCAGATAGGCCAATTATATAAGCAGCTTGGAGAATTGAAGCAGAACTTAGCTGAAATCCTTGAGGAAAATCAGTCGCTCAAGCTGGAGAACGAACACTTGCGTCATCGGTTAGGCCTTGTGGAAGTCGAAAGTGCGCCTGCTGCAGTGAAGGTTAAACAAAAAGTGAAAAACCGTACTGCTAGTACGGACAAGGTTATGGATATCGGGGAAGGCTATGATAATCTAGCCCGTATCTATCAAGAAGGCTTCCATATTTGCAATCTGCATTTTGGCAGTTTACGAAAAGAAGGAGATTGCCTGTTCTGTTTATCTTTTTTAAACAAAAAGTGATAATGGAATAATATAAAAGATGTTCCATCTCTTTTACGTGATAGATAGACCGTTTACAATATATAGTGATTCGGGGTCTGACGCATACTATGAGTCAGATCCCTTTTTTTACGATACGAATGTCGAAGCATGGACCCTAAACATGCGTTTTCCATACATAATTAGGAGGGTAACAGCAATGGTAGAACTTAAAGGAGATGAACGCCTGGATTATCTATTGGCTGAGAATTTAAGGATTATCCAGAGCCCATCAGTATTCTCTTTTTCATTAGATGCCGTTTTATTATCAAGGTTCGTAAATGTCCCGATCCAAAAAGGGAAAATCGTAGATCTTTGCTCAGGGAATGGGGTCATCCCCTTGCTGCTGAGTACAAGAACGAAAGGGACAATTACGGGTGTTGAGATTCAAGAGCGGTTATATGACATGGCCAAGAGGAGCATGGACTATAATGGCGTATCCTCCCGGATCGAAATGATTCATGGGGATATAAAAGAGATTCCGAAGCAGATAGGATACAGCAAGTATGACGTGGTTACTTGCAATCCACCCTATTTCCCGACGCCATCAATTGAGGAAATGAATAAAAATGAGCATTTTGCAATTGCCCGTCATGAAATAATGTGTAATCTTGAGGATGTCATGCGTATTTCAAGCCAGTTGCTGCGTCAAGGTGGAAAAGCGGCATTCGTTCATAGGCCGGGCCGTCTGATGGATATCCTGCGATTAATGAGGATGTACAGGATTGAACCGAAGCGATTGCAATTCGTTTATCCAAAAAGTTCAAAAGAAGCAAATACGATTCTAATTGAAGGGATAAAGGACGGCAACCCTGATTTGAAGATTTTACCTCCTCTTGTTGTGTATAACGACCAAAATGATTATAATCCGGAAATAAAAAGGATTTTATATGGAGAGGAATAAGCACTATTTTTATGTTTTAAAATGCAAGGACGGCAGCTATTATGCTGGGTATACAAATGACTTGGATCGTAGGATAGATGCTCATAATCAAGGCAGGGGGGCAAAGTATACCCGAGGACGGACCCCGGTTGAACTGATTCATCATGAAATATTTGAAACACAGACATTGGCCATGCGGGCTGAATATAAGTTTAAGCAATTAACAAGAAAACAAAAGCAAAAGTGGATGGCAAAGGAGGATGCATGATATGTGGCAACAAAAGAGTTTTGAAAAAGAAGGATTGGAGCCAGCTCTATATCTGGTTCCTACACCGATAGGAAACCTTGAAGATATGAGCTTTCGGGCTTTAAGAATCTTAAAGGAAGCGGATGTCATTGCAGCTGAGGACACACGAAATACGAAGAAATTATGCAACTACTTTGAAATTTCGACACCTATCGTCAGTTACCATGAACATAATAAAGAATATAGCGGGAAACAGATGCTCGAGCGGCTTCGATCAGGAGAGGTCATCGCATTGGTAAGTGATGCTGGCCTGCCAACGATATCCGATCCGGGATATGAACTGGTCAAAGATGCCATTGCTGAACAGTTTAAAGTCATTCCGTTGCCAGGTGCCAATGCTGCATTAACTGCATTGATTGCATCTGGGCTCATTCCACAGCCTTTTTACTTTTATGGCTTTTTACAACGGGGAGCAAAAGAAAAAAAGCAGGAGTTGGAAAAGTTAAAAAAAATGGAATCCACATGGATCGTTTATGAATCGCCACATCGATTAAAAGAAACATTGAAACATATGCATGAAATTTTAGGTGACCGTCGAATAGTATTATGTCGCGAATTAACTAAGAAATTTGAAGAGTTCATTCGAGGGACGGTAAGTGAAGCATTGACGTGGGCGATGGAATCCGAGATTCGGGGTGAGTTCTGTTTAATAATAGAAGGTGGACAATTGACTGAGGATGAATCTGAGGAAGCTTGGTGGGCGGCACTTGATTTAGTCGGTCATGTTAATCATTATATAGAAAACAAGCAGCTCAATTCAAAGGACGCAATCAAGCAGGTCGCAAAAGATCGCAATATACAAAAACGCGATGTATATCAAGCGTATCACATTGATATACAATAAAAATTATAACGATAAATAAGCATAAAAAAACTTCCGAAGATCGGAAGTTTTTTTATTTATATCATTTATTTAGAAGCAGTGAAGTTTTGTTGAATTTCTTGGATAAGTAATTCAGCACCTTCACGACTAAGAATCAATTTACCATTAGCAAGTGTAAGGTTATTATCGGAAACTTCACCTGTAACTTGGCAAGTCATGTTTGGTTTGTATTTTTTCAAGATGATGCGTTCGTCATCAACATAGATCTCAAGAGCATCTTTCTCAGCGATACCCAATGTACGACGAAGTTCGATTGGAATAACCACCCGGCCTAACTCATCAACTTTACGAACAATACCTGTAGATTTCATTTTAAAATTCTCCTCTCAGTTACAATCTAGTACCCTATTTCTATTTTTTTCGCCAATATTCGACAAATTTTTTTATAAATTTATAATACCAGCCATTCCCAAATCCGTCAATGATTTATTTTCATTTTTTTGTAAAAAAGAAAGCGGCTGCATTCCGATGAAAAAAAGACTTTTAAAGAGAAAAAAATGTTTATGTCTTTATAATTCAAGAAATAATAGGCTGCAAATAATTACTCAATTCACCACAATTCGACAAAGTGTGCATGTATCTCTCCATCTTTATTATATGATTAAATGCAATTTAGTTTCAAAACAAAAGTTCTGAATTAAGGATAATTTTCCAGGAATATTTTCAAATTTGTGAGTTGTTGCACAAAAAAAGAATTTTAGGTATATTTTGTTGAGGTAAGAGGTAATGCTGACATAAGGGAAGCTGACATCGTGAACCCTTATTTTTAAAATGACATTTACTTATATTATTTTTTATTCTATTAACAAGTTGATTAGTGATTATTGTCGCGTAGAATCGTATATAGCGTTAAAATAGAGATAATAGCTTAAATATATAGTCTTATGGCTTTGGGCAGTCCTAAAGCGGTTTTGCAAAAGATGAGGAGGGAACGAAGTGCAAGAAAAATTAAAAACATTCTATATCACGACACCCATATATTATCCGAGTGGTAATTTACATATAGGGCACGCATATACGACAGTGGCAGGTGATGCCATGGCTCGTTATAAAAGGATGCGTGGTTTTGATGTGATGTATTTAACAGGCACTGATGAACATGGTCAAAAAATCCAGCGTAAAGCAGCTGAAGAAGGAATCACTCCACAGCAATATGTAGATAATATCGTATCAGGGATTAAAGAGCTCTGGGAAAAACTTGATATTTCTTATGATGATTTCATTAGGACGACAGAAGATCGCCATAAAGAGGTTGTAGCCAAGATCTTTAAAAGGCTATTGGACCAGGGTGATATATACTTGGATCAATATGAAGGATGGTATTGTACACCTTGTGAATCTTTCTTCACGGATCGTCAGGTGGAAGAAAGCAATGGAAACTGTCCAGATTGCGGCAGACCCGTTGAAAAGGTGAAAGAAGAGTCTTATTTCTTTAAGATGAGTAAATATGCGGATCGATTACTGAAGTTTTATGAGGAAAATCCGGATTTCATTCAACCGGAATCCCGCAAAAACGAGATGATCAATAACTTCATCAAACCTGGATTGGAAGATTTGGCCGTTTCACGTACTACTTTCGATTGGGGCATCAAGGTGCCAGGAGATCCAAAGCACGTTATTTATGTATGGATTGATGCATTGACTAACTATATAACGGCATTAGGGTATGGAACGGATAATGACTCTAAATACCTGAATTATTGGCCTGCGGATGTACATCTTGTCGGAAAGGAAATTGTCCGTTTCCATACAATTTATTGGCCGATTATGTTAATGGCTCTTGACGTACCGCTTCCCAAGAAAGTCTTTGCACATGGCTGGCTTCTCATGAAAGATGGTAAAATGTCCAAATCAAAAGGGAATGTAGTGGATCCCGTTACATTGATTGATCGTTATGGTTTGGATTCTTTACGGTATTACTTATTGCGTGAAGTCCCATTTGGTTCTGATGGAGTATTTACACCGGAAGGGTTTGTAGAACGGATCAATTTTGACCTTGCAAATGATTTAGGGAATTTATTAAATAGAACAGTGGCAATGGTCAATAAGTACTTTGATGGTGTTATTCCAAGTTACGAAGGATCAAATGGCGAATTCGAAAAAGCTTTGGTTGAAATGAACCAAAGCACGGTAGGCAAGTATGAGGAAGCCATGGAAAACATGGAATTTTCAGTTGCACTCACATCCATTTGGCAACTCGTGAGCAGAACCAATAAATTCATTGATGAAACCCAGCCATGGACTCTTGCTAAAGATGAATCAAGGAAAGAAGACCTTGCCAGTGTCATGGTTCATTTGGCGGAGTCATTACGCAGGACGGCAATTCTTTTAAAGCCTTTCTTGACGCAAACACCGGAAAAAATCTTTGCTCAGCTTAGCATCAAAGATAATGCTTTAAAATCATGGGATAGCTTAGCGGAGTTCGGTCAAATTCCTGCTGAAACAAAAGTTTTGAAGGGTGAGCCGATCTTCCCCCGTTTGGATATGGAAGAGGAAGTTTTATATATTAAAGAACAAATGCAGGGTGGAGCCCCTGAGGCCGAGGAAAAAGTGGAAGAGACGATTCCAGAGGTTGATGAAATCACTATTGATGACTTTACAAAAGTAGAGCTTCGTGTTGCTCAGGTCATGGAAGTGGAGCCGGTAAAGAAAGCGGATAAGCTTCTTAAACTGCAGCTTGATTTAGGTTATGAGAAACGGCAAGTCGTATCAGGCATTGCTCAGCACTATAAACCTGAAGATTTAGTAGGCAAAAAAGTGATATGCGTAACGAATTTGAAACCTGTTAAACTTCGTGGAGAGCTCTCTCAAGGAATGATATTGGCGGGCAGCCAGGATGGTGTGCTCTCAGTCGCTACAATAGATTCATCGATTCCAAATGGTTCAAAGGTGAAATAAACCCACGAAAACATAAAGGTGTTTCATATGAAACATTTTTATGTTTTTTTCTTTATGTTTTTGGAGAAAGTAAATTATACAGGTTTTGATTATTAGGTCTATTTTTACTTGTTGGGCATATAGGCTCCTTTGTAATCTTTTTGTTACCTAAATGTGAAACATAAAACTTTCATTTTTTTATAAAATAGTGCTAGAAAGGAAGAAAAATAATGTTATTTGACACACATGTACATGTTAATGCAGAACAATTCAACGAGGATCTCGATGATGTCATAGAACGAGCTAAGGAAGCAGGAGTGAATAATATGGTAGTCGTTGGTTTTGACCAGCCTACCATTATAAGGGCAATGGAATTAATAGAAACTTATGATTTCATGTATGCCGCAGTCGGATGGCATCCAGTGGACGCTATAGATATGACCGAGAAGGACTTACAATGGATCGAGGAGTTATCCAATCATCCAAAGGTTGTAGCTATTGGTGAAATGGGTCTTGATTATCATTGGGATAAATCACCTAAAGATGTTCAAATGGAGGTATTCAGGAAGCAAATCCGATTGGCGAAAAAAGTGGGGCTGCCCATCATCATCCATAATCGGGAAGCGACCGCGGATATCGTGAACATATTAAAGGAGGAAGCGGCATCAGAGGTGGGAGGCATCATGCATTGCTTTAGCGGAAGTGCAGAAACAGCTTTGGAATGCATCAATATGAATTTTTATATTTCATTGGGTGGCCCTGTGACCTTCAAGAATGCAAAAAAGCCAAAAGAGGTAGCGGCGGCCGTACCTTTAGAGCGTTTACTGATTGAAACCGATTGTCCATATTTGGCTCCGCATCCATATAGAGGAAATCGTAATGAACCTTCCTATGTGAAGCTTGTTGCTGAACAAATCGCAGAAATCAAACAACTCACAATAGAGGAAGTTTCCCAGGCAACAACCGAAAATGCCAAGAAATTATTCGGCATTAACTGACAGCTTTTTTTACAATATCTCCCGGGATTCGCTAGCCAAAATCGCATTTTTTTAGATTTCTACAAATCTTACACCTATTTTAGGCTTATGATGTCGAGAATTCGCCCTTTCCTTTTCACCATAAGATATGCATAATAGGTAGTAATTTCCTAAATGAGAAGTGAATGGGTTGACAGCTTGATAACTATGTCTATATAATCACCGGGAGGAAGGAGGAGTTTTTCATTCTATTAAAAACTATGAAAAACCTTATTCCCAAACCTTTTGGGAAGAAGAGAATGGCAATTGCCATATGCAGTGCGATTCTTGTTTCTACAGCATTGGGAATACTAATCCATCAAGGAACAAAGCATACAGTCACAATAATGCTAGACGGAAAAAAAGAGGTAGTGCGGACACACGCTGCTACTGTAAATGATATGTTGAAAGATTTAGAGATTAACGTTAAAGCGGCAGACTATGTCCACCCATCAAGAGACACGGCGGTTGATGATGATTTAGAGGTGGTTTGGAAGCCTGCACAAAAAATCGTCTTGGTACAAGATGGTAAGGCGGAGAAAGTTTGGTCCACTGCCGATACGGTAGACGAACTTTTAAAAGAACAAGATCTGAGTGTGAAGGAACAGGATAAGATTACGCCTTCAAAAAATACGAAGCTGAATGCCAATATGGAAGTTTCCATAGACAAAGCCTTTTCACTGAAATTAGTGGTAGCTGGAGACGAAAAGAAGGTATGGTCAACTTCGACTACTGTCGCTGACTTTTTAAAGCAACAAGGAGTAAAACTCAATGATTTGGATCGGGTTGAGCCAGAATTAGCCGAAAAAGTTGAAGCTGAGAATACGGTAAACGTAATTCGAATTGAAAAAGTCACCGATGTAGTGGAAGAACCAGTTGACTTTGCTGTCATAACTAAAAAAGATGACTCCTTATCAAAAGGGAAAGAGAAAATTGTTAAAGAAGGAAAAGACGGACTTATTTCTAAGGAATATGAAGTTATTAAAGAGGATGGCAAAGAGGTCAAAAGAGAATTACTTTCAGAAAAAGTTGTTAGTAAAAAGCAGGATAAAGTTGTAACGGTCGGAACTAAAACAACGGTTGCCCAGGCTTCCCGCGGAGTAACTAACGTTAGTTCTACTAGTGGAAAAGAAATATACGTATCATCAACGGCTTATACTGCCAGTTGTAAGGGCTGTTCCGGTGTCACGTCAACAGGCGTAGATCTAAAGAGTAGTCCGGGTGCGAAAATCATTGCTGTCGATCCAAGCGTAATCCCTATGGGGTCGAAAGTATATGTAGAGGGCTATGGCTATGCAGTAGCTGCTGACAAAGGCGGGGCAATAAAGGGAAATAGAATTGACGTCTTCTTTTCCTCAAAAAATGATGCCTATCGCTGGGGTGCAAAGAAAGTTAAGATTCGGGTATTGGACTAATAAAGTTTCTCTCGCAGGAGATGAATTCGTCTCCTGCTTTTTGACGTTTTATTTTTCCACTTCTTGAAAAAGCCCATGTAAAACTGTTTTAATAAGATAGACGACTTAATATTCCATAAGATTTCATTATAAGCGTTTAAACTTTCATAAAGATGTTGACCTGGATTCACTCCTATCCTGGAAATTAAAAAGAAAAAGGGTGGGTGTCCAACGCGTTTATCAAGAGCTAAGCAAAGCGCTTGCGCTTTTCTGTATGGAGGAAAACATGAAAAAGATTAAAGAAATTATTGTTGTAGAGGGTAAAGACGATACGGTAGCGATTAAAAGGGCAGTAAATGCTGATACAATCGAAACGAACGGTTCCGCTGTGAATGATTCCTGTATTGAGCAGGTAAGGCTGGCACAAAAGACACGTGGAGCCATCATTTTCACAGACCCTGATTTTCCTGGTCAAAAAATCAGGAATATAATTTCAGAACAAGTAAAAGGCTGTAAACACGCCTTTTTAACGAAGAAGGAAGCCCTTCCTAAGTCAGGGAAAGGGATAGGTGTGGAACATGCTTCTCCTGAGGCAATTCGTAATGCTTTAAAGGAAGCCCAATTAATGGATGAAGAAGCTTCGGAAGAGATTTCACAGCAGGATTTAATAGATGCAGGTTTAATTGGAGGATCCGGTGCCAAGGAGCGAAGGGAAAAACTTGGATTTATTTTGAAAATCGGGTTTACCAATGGTAAACAGTTATATAAAAGGCTAAAAATGTTCCAAATATCAACTGAGGCTTTTGCTGAAGCGATGGTACAGATAAACCAGGAGGAAAAAAATGAATAAGGATATTGCAACCCCTGTCAGAACGAAAGATATATTGAAGAAGTACGGATTCTCCTTTAAAAAGAGCTTAGGTCAGAACTTTTTAATCGATACGAATATCCTGAAACGTATTGTCGAACATGCAAATTTAACAGAGGAAAGCGGCGCCATCGAAATTGGGCCGGGGATCGGCGCCTTGACTGAACAACTAGCAAAAAGCAGCAAAAAGGTTACGGCCTTTGAGATTGATCAGCGTTTATTGCCCATCCTATCGGATACACTGTCTCCTTATAACAATGTTAACATCATTCACGGGGATGTACTAAAAGCTGATGTTAAGAAGGTCATCGAAGAAGAATTTGCTGGCTTCTCGGACCTAATGGTGGTTGCAAATCTGCCTTACTATGTCACGACGCCCATCATTTTAAAGCTATTGTCTGAGGACCTGCCCATTAGAGGCATCGTATGCATGCTGCAAAAAGAAGTGGCTGATCGAATTGCCGCTAAACCTGGGACAAAGGAATACGGTTCTTTATCCATCGCCATTCAATATTATACTGAAGCGGAAACAGTGATGATTGTACCCAAAACGGTATTCATGCCTCAACCTAATGTTGATTCAGCTGTAATACGCCTTACTAGGCGGGTTAAGCCGATCGTCGAGGTCCTTGATGAGGATTTCTTCTTCATTGTGACCCGGGCGAGCTTTGCACAGCGTAGGAAAACGATTTTAAACAACTTAACCAGTCAGCTTCCAGATGGTAAATCGAAAAAAGAACTAATACTTGCCGCTCTCGAAGCCTCGGAAGTGGATCCGTCAAGACGGGGAGAAACACTGAGCATCAAAGAGTTTGGACGCTTGAGTGATGCGTTATTGCCAAATTTCAAATAAATCAAATGTAAAAATTCAAGTCGGAAATGGGATCACTCCCAGCTTCCGGCTTTTTTCTTTTGAATTTGGCCTAACATGAATGGAACGTACCCAAAAATGTAGTCAATCCCCATCTTTCACCATTCAAGAATGATTCGCATAACTTAAGAATGAAAATAAACTAGGGCGGGCTGAAAATAAGTCTTCTCATGGGGTGGGGCCATGAATATTCAAATAAACGATATTGTTGGTCGGGTTTCTTATAAATGCGACGTGTTGTTCCGGGTAATCGATATCCGCGATATTGATGGAAGACGTGAAGCAATTCTTTATGGGGAAGATATCCGGCTGATTGCAGATGCACCTTTTCAAGATTTAATGATCATAAATGATAATGAAAGAAATGATAGGCAAAGGTCGAATGAGGTACTTCTAGAACAATCAGACCGCTTATTAACACAAGATCTGGAGCTGCAACAACAAAAAAACGGCTATCAATCCAGTAATGGCTATCGTTATAGCGGTGAATATTTTCAGATACCAGGTAGGGTCCTCCATGTTGATGGGGATGCATCTTACTTAAGGAAATGCATGGATCTATATCAGAAATTCGGTATTCCGGTCAACGGTATCTATTGCAATGAAAAGGAAATGCCCCAAAGAATCGGGGGTTTACTGGACCATTATCGGCCGGATATCCTTGTTGTCACCGGTCATGATGCTTATTCAAAATCAAAAGGACCAATGTCCGATATCAATGCCTACCGTCACTCTAAGGACTTTGTACTGACAGTTAGAGAAGCGAGAAGGAAGGTTTCTCATTTAGATCAACTTATTATCTTTGCCGGGGCATGTCAATCTCACTTTGAATCGCTGATCCAAGCTGGGGCAAATTTTGCAAGTTCCCCTTCCCGTGTAAATATTCATGCTCTCGATCCAGTATATATAGTCGGAAAGATAAGCTTTACGCCTTTTTCTGAGCATCTTCATGTATGGGATGTCCTTCGGAATACATTAACGGGAGAGAAGGGCTTAGGGGGAGTTGAGACAAAAGGGGTGTTGCGGACAGGGTTGCCTTTCAAGCCATTTCAGGAAGAATGAACGGGCTGCATTTTGAAAGAATGCAGCTTGCTTTTATCGTGTCAGAATTCGGATATCATCAACAAAAACCAGGGTTTTTGTTGAGTAATGCCACTAGGTGAGGATTTAATTACGAAAATTCGGCTTAATAAATAATGAAATAGTTCGTTTACATAATTTTTCATTTCCCAGGATATAATAAAATTGTTCGCGATTTTGCCGAATTTCAGATAAAAATATATTGACTACATTTTTAAGTGCTGATATAATTTATTATTTTGTTTGCGTATATTTGTAATTTGTGATATACTTAACTTAGTGAGGTGGACCGAAAATGCCAAAAACTCTAGCTGATATTAAAACTGCACTTGATTCAAACCTAGGTAAAAGATTGCTCTTAAAAGCAAACGGTGGAAGAAGAAAGACTGTAGAACGTTTTGGAACTTTGGCGGAAACTTATCCGGCTGTTTTTGTAATTGAGCTCGACCAAGACGAAAATGCGTTTGAAAGAGTATCTTACAGCTATGCGGATGTTTTAACGGAAACCGTAGAACTAACATTTTTAAACAAACAACAAGAGATTTAACTTAGACGAGGCAGCGAACAATTTTTGTTTGCTGCTTTTTGTTTTTTTAAAATATCCTGTGAGCTCCAATAAAGGCTTAAAAAGGATGTAATGAAATAGCGTATGATGCAAACACTAGGCATGTGACAGCATGTGAAAGGGGTTGTTTCGCTTGGGCAGGAAAAAAGGGATTATGTCAAACGATCTTAAAGAGGAATTGGCAAAAGAACTTGGATTTTACGATGTTGTCCAGAAAGAAGGCTGGGGAGGAATCCGGGCCAGGGACGCAGGAAACATGGTGAAACTTGCGATCGAAAAAGCGCAACGTCAATTGGTGAACAAAGAGTAAGATAAACACTTAATTGTATCATGCTGTCATACTGAAAGAAGCCAGACTCTTTATACAATGTATAGCCCTATTCATTTTTGCTTACATTGTAGATAAGGAGTCTGGTTTTTTTATGTATCGGTAAATGCTATATATGGATATGTAGCAAGTCTTTTGGGAAGCAGGAATGAGTTGATCTCCCATGTACCTACATGTGTCTATTCTCCTCTAAAGGTCATCTTAGCGTCATTACATTGAAATTACGGTGAAAAAACCTTTAGAATATAAACAAATATGATAGAATAGGACAAGAACTTTTAAGAACGTTAAAGTAGGTGGACATATTGAAGCTTATGGAAAAAGCCCCGGCTAAAATCAATTTGGCTTTGGATGTGCTTTTCAAACGGCCTGATGGGTATCATGAGGTGGAAATGATCATGACGACAGTCGACCTTGCCGATAGAATTGAACTAAAGGAAATTAAGGGAAATCATATTCAAATTCTATCCCATAATCGATTTGTTCCGGATGATCACCGGAATTTAGCTTATCAAGCCGCATTTATTCTAAAGGAACGTTTTGGTATCAATAAAGGTGTTTCTATAACCATAGAGAAAAATATACCTGTAGCTGCAGGACTTGCTGGTGGAAGCAGTGATGCTGCAGCTACCTTGAGAGGCTTAAATAGACTGTGGAAGCTTGGTCTTTCCATGGATGAACTTGCGGAAATAGGAGCTGAAATTGGCTCTGATGTTTCATTTTGTGTGTATGGAGGAACGGCATTGGCAAGAGGGCGCGGTGAAAAAATCACGCATCTCCCTGCACCGCCAAAATGCTGGGTCATCTTGGCCAAACCGACAATCGGCGTTTCGACTGCTGATATATACAAAAGGCTCCAAATTTCTAAAATGGATCACCCAGATGTACCTGGAATGATTTCGGCTATTAAGGAAAATAATTATCACGATGTATGTCAGGGTTTGGGCAATGTTCTAGAACAAGTGACATTGCAGTTATACCCAGAGGTTGCGAATATTAAAGATCAAATGAAAACATTTGGAGCAGATTCGGTCTTGATGAGCGGAAGTGGTCCGACCGTTTTTGGTTTGGTGGAGCATGATTCGCGGATGCAAAGAATTTATAATGGACTTCGGGGATTTTGTGATCAAGTCTATGCGGTCCGCTTATTAGGTGATCGAAACAATCTTGAATAGAAACGTACATTAGTGGTATAGTTGCTTTATAATATTCGGAATTCACAAAGGGGGTGTCTCAATGAAATTTCGTCGCAGCGAGAGGCTAGTCGATATGACCAATTATTTATTAGAACATCCAGGGGAACTTGTTTCGCTGACTTATTTTGCTGAAAGGTATAGTTCGGCAAAATCCTCGATCAGTGAAGATTTGACAATCATCAAAGATACCTTTGAACAACGCGGGATAGGTTCTTTAACAACTGTTCCAGGTGCGGCAGGTGGAGTGAAGTATATTGTTTCCATCAAGGAAGCTGAAGTCAATGCCTTCATTGACGGATTATGCGATACGATCGCTAGTCCCGAAAGGTTACTTCCTGGCGGCTATCTATATATGACAGACATATTAGGTCATCCACAAACCGTGAATAAGGTTGGAAGGATAATCGCTTCAATGTATGCCAAGAAAAATGTCTCTGTCATTATGACAATGGCAACTAAAGGGATATCATTAGCATACGCCGTGGCAAATTATTTGAATGTTCCAGTTGTCATTGTAAGTAGGAATAATAAAGTAACGGAAGGTTCTACAGTGAGCATCAATTATGTTTCAGGCTCTTCAAAGAGGATTCAGACGATGGTACTCTCTAAAAGAAGCTTGGTTGAGGGTTCGAATGTATTAATTGTAGATGATTTCATGAAGGCTGGGGGTACCATTAATGGTATGGTCAGTTTATTGGATGAATTTAAGGCAACAGTTGCCGGAATTGCGGTGCTGGTCGAATCCGAACATACTGAAGAATGTCTTGTCGAGGACTATGTTTCACTGATCAAGTTGACCCAGGTGGTCGAAAGAGACAAAAAAATCAATGTCAGTCGTGGGAATTATTTTTCGCAAAAGGAATAGGGGGAATCATTTCATGAAAACGATACATACGGATGAAGCACCGGCAGCGATCGGCCCATATTCACAAGGCGTGATCGTGGATAAGTTATTTTTCAGTTCAGGACAAATCCCTCTTACTGCTTCTGGTGAGATGGTAACAGGGAATGTTAAGGAACAGACACACCAGGTCTTTAAAAATCTCCAAGCTGTATTGAAAGAAGCGGGAGCCTCATTGGAAACTGTCATTAAAGCTACGGTATTCATTAAAAGCATGGACGATTTCGGTTCGATTAATGAAATATACGGAGAATATTTTTCAAGTCACAAACCTGCTCGCTCTTGTGTAGAGGTTGCCAGGCTTCCTAAAGATGCACTAGTGGAAATAGAAGTGGTTGCGCTCGTTAAATAAACGGGCGTTTTTTTTGTGAATTTTTTTAAAGGGAATTGGCAATGGGCAATTTCCTTGTAATATAAGGGTGATTTTTAGTATTTTTGAAAACTAGGCTGAATTTTCTAAAAAACTTACAGATAATAGAAGGAGTTCACGTTTTTTTGTTGAATATGTACTTTAAGTTTTAACAACAACAAAAAGGGATGGTGAGCTTAAATGGAAGTAACTGACGTAAGATTACGCCGTGTGAATACGGATGGTCGTATGAGAGCTATCGCATCAATTACACTGGATAATGAATTTGTGGTTCATGATATTCGTGTAATCGACGGAAACAATGGTTTATTTGTAGCTATGCCAAGTAAACGAACTCCAGATGGAGAATTCCGGGATATCGCTCATCCAATCAATTCCTCGACACGCGGGAAAATTCAAGAAGCTGTCTTGACAGAATATCATCGATTGGGAGAACTTGAAACTGAATTAGAGGAAGCTGGAGCAGGAGCTTCTTAATTAACCTTGCCTTAAAACTTTAAATTTATAATTCGTGCACCTAGAGCCTACTTCATAAGTAGTGCTCTTTTTTATTTTATTCGGAAACGATAAGTTTAGAACTTATCCCCTTTTCAGACAGGAATTTGTTTAATTTGGCAGATAGTGTAATGATCACGGTGCTATCTTCAAAGATTTAAGTACCCGACTTTTTTATTTTTTAAACCTTTTTTATTCATCCTTATATTGCCTCCCCAAAGAAGCGGGATGGACAGAATAGCATTAACGGAGTTTACTATACCTCTAATGACCTGAATATGAAATGGATCTGTAACTGAGTTTCGGAATGGGCGTTAACAAAGGATGCAGTGGCTCCTAAAGGCATGTACATAGGGCATAATGCGATCAGGGTAGTGTTTTGGGATAATGGAGGGTAGCTTGTGTTATAAAGGGGAGAAGACATGGTTTCTGTATTATGCCAATAATGAATATAACCTGGACCAGGCATATTATTATTACTTGAATGATTTAAAAGAAGACTAAAAGGACCAATAAAAACGTTTTTAAGGCTGCGAAAATTTACCTTTGCTGTTGACAATTATATGTACTTTTAATTGTTACCTTGAAAAGAATCACTATTTGAGATAATATTTTTAGTGGATAAAAAGGTGAAAATGGAGGCCTGTTATGAGTAATCGCTATGCAATAATATTGGCCGCTGGGCAAGGTACTAGGATGAAATCTAAGCTTTATAAGGTTTTACACCCTGTTTGCGGAAAACCAATGGTACAACATGTCATCGATCAAGTCAATCAACTTCAAATAGAAGATATTGTAACAGTTATCGGCCATGGAGCTGAAAAAGTTCAAGAACAACTTGGTGATTCATGCGAGTATGCCTTACAAGGTCAGCAATTAGGTACAGCACATGCTGTAATGCAAGCGGAAAGCGTTTTATCCGATAAAAGTGGAACGACCCTTGTTATTTGCGGTGATACGCCTTTGATCAAAGCAGAAACGATGAAAGAGCTTATAGCATTGCATGAGCAGAGTCAGGCGAAAGCAACAATCTTAACAGCATATGCAGATAACCCTGCTGGCTATGGAAGGGTCCTTCGCGGTGGAGGCGGACTTGTAGAAAAAATCGTCGAGCATAAGGATGCCACTGATGAAGAAAAATATGTTAAGGAAATAAATACCGGAACATATTGCTTCGATAACCAAGCATTATTTAGCGCGCTGAAAAAAGTTTCAAATGAAAATGTCCAGGGAGAATATTACTTACCGGATGTTATTGAAATTTTAAAACAAGAAGGCGAAGTGGTGACGGCCTTCCAATCAAGTGACTTCGAGGAGACATTAGGTGTAAATGACCGAGTGGCTTTATCGCAGGCTGAGCAAATTTTACGGAAACGCATCAATGAATCGCATATGAGAAATGGCGTAACAATCATCGATCCTCTTACTACGTTCATTGAAGCGGATGTGCAGATCGGACAGGATACGGTCATTAACCCTGGGTCATGCATAAAAGGAAATAGTATTATCGGGCAGGATTGTTTGATTGGCCCGAATACAGAAATCAAAAATTGTGAAATTGGTGATGGAACGGAAATCCTCCAATCGGTTGTACACGAAAGCAGTATTGGAAGTTCTGTTAAAATCGGTCCTTTTGCACATGTTAGACCTCAATCAGATATTCAGGATTCCGTTAAAATCGGTAATTTTGTAGAAATTAAAAAGACCGTTTTTGGCAAAGGAAGCAAGGCCTCCCATTTGAGTTATATTGGCGATGCAGAGGTTGGGGAGAATGTTAATATAGGCTGCGGATCTATTACCGTGAATTATGACGGGGAAAATAAACATTTGACGAAGATTGAAGACAATGTCTTCATAGGCTGCAATTCTAATCTTGTTGCACCTGTGACGATAGGAGAAGGAGCATATGTAGCTGCAGGGTCAACCATCACTCAAGATGTACCGCAGGAAGCTCTATCCGTTGCTCGGGCTCGTCAAGTTAATAAAGAAGATTATGTCAAGAAATTGAAATTTAATAAATAACCGACGGAGGTCAACATGTCAAATCAGTATTTAGATCCTAATTTAAAAGTATTCTCTTTAAATTCAAACTTCGATTTAGCTCAAGAAATTGCTGCTGCAATCGGTGTTGAGCTTGGAAAATGTAGCGTAACAAGTTTCAGTGACGGTGAAGTTCAGATTAATATTGAAGAAAGTATTCGTGGCTGTGACGTTTACGTAATCCAATCAACAAGTCAGCCAGTCAATGAAAATTTAATGGAACTTTTAATTATGATCGATGCTCTTAAACGTGCTTCAGCTAAAACGATCAATATCGTAATGCCATATTACGGTTATGCCCGACAAGATCGTAAAGCGCGTGCGCGTGAACCAATTACAGCTAAACTAGTTGCTAATCTTTTAGAGACAGCTGGTGCCCACCGTGTAATTACATTAGATCTTCACGCGCCACAAATTCAAGGTTTCTTCGATATTCTGATTGATCACCTTGTTGCTGTTCCGATCTTAGCGGATTTCTTCAAAGAAAAAGATTTAAGTGATATCGTCATCGTTTCTCCTGATCATGGTGGTGTAACACGTGCACGTAAAATGGCAGATCGCCTAAAAGCACCGATTGCCATTATCGATAAGCGCCGCCCAAGACCGAACGTGGCTGAAGTCATGAACATCATAGGTAATATTGAAGGGAAGACAGCTATCCTGATTGATGACATCATCGATACTGCAGGTACTATTACACTAGCGGCCAATGCACTTGTAGAGAATGGTGCTAAAGCAGTTTATGCTTGTTGTACACACCCGGTCCTTTCAGGTCCTGCCATCGAAAGGATTCAAAATTCAACAATCAAGGAATTGGTCGTAACTAACTCGATTGCCCTATCCGAAGATAAGAAAATCGATAAAATTGTTGGACTTTCTGTAGCACCGTTGATTGCAGAGGCAATTATTCGTGTCCATGAGGAACAATCAGTCAGCACATTATTCGATTGATAACAATACAGTAACCAAAACACGGCGGGCCTTTGGGCTCGTCGTGTTTTGGTTCAAACCATTCTTTCGAAAATAATTAATTCATAGTTAAGTAGGTCATACAAGCTGAACGCCGATCGGACTACCGAAGGCTCCTTTTCAATTACCATTGAACATTAGGCATTTTTTGCCCTACTGTCATATTGGTGAAGAAAAGGAGCCTTTTATTTTAGATAAATAGTTCAAGAAGGGTGTGAATGAAATATGTGGCGAGCATCCTCATGCTGATATTAAGTGCATAGGCGGGGAGGAAAAAAACAGTTCCAAAAAAAGAAAGGGTCGGATAATGCCATTCGAATCGGTTATCAAAAATTCGGGTCGTTAATCTTTAAAAATCAACAGGGGAACTGGAAACGCATTTAAAACATATGGGATATCCGTCGATTGGACTCCAGCAGGACCCCGGCTACTTGAAACCTTGAATGTCCAGCCTTGATTTTGGGCTTACAGGGGAGGCGCCACCGATATTTGGACAGGCAGCCAAAGCTTCCACTTGTCTATATGGCTAAACAGCCAGCAAACCCTTCAGGAGAGGCTATCGTCGTGCAAAAGAATCACCCATTAAAAAATGTGAAAGATTAAGGGAAAGAAGGTTGGTTTGAATAAAGGCTTTGATGTTCGTCAAAAGCTTTGGAGGAAACTGCTCTCACCTCTTGGAATGCTTTGGCGAGGATTTGCATCTAAGGCTGATTGAAGAACTATAGAGGAAAAAGGACTACTTGACTGCCTTGCTTGTTACAAATGCTGCAGAAGCCGTACTGCTTTTAAGACCTAGTCCTATTAATCGGAAAAGGGGTCATGAATAAGGAAATCAATCTGCCGAGACCACGGCAAACGACAATATTCAATAGTAGCTGCCCAAATACTTAACAGAGTCATGCAAGTTAGGGGCAAAATGGAAAACAAAGCGATTCACGCTTAAACCAAAAAAAAAAGAATGAAAAAGTTTTTTGCAGGAAATTCCTTTGTTTACCATATGTTTATACTGTTATTGTAGCCTTCAGTTTCTACCTTTCATGTTTAATGCCTCGCCATTTAGGGAAATGTTAAATATAGAGAAACTTGTAATTTATAATTAGGAAGGCGGAGGATGTATGAGTAATTTATTAGCTGCAAAGGAACGTACGGATTTAAAACAGTCCAATTTAAGGAATTTGAGGGAAAGCGGCGAAATCCCTGCGATAGTATATGGCAATCAAAATGACAGTACAGCCATTTCGGTCAATAATATTGAACTTCAAAAGACAATAAAGGAAATAGGCCGTAATGGTATCATTTCTTTGGACTTGGAAGGAACGAGTTATAAAGTCATGCTCTCTGACTATCAAAAGGATCCTATAAAGAACTTCATTTATCATGCAGACTTTTTAATTGTAGATATGTCCGCTCAATTACAGGCACAAGTTCGCATTAACCTTGTCGGTGTTTGTAAAGGCGTTAAAGACGGTGGTGTCCTTCAGCAGTCTCTTCATGAAGTGACGGTGACGGCTAAACCTAATGACATTCCTGAATCCATCGACGTTGACGTTACCGAACTACAGGTAGGGGATACAATCTACATATCTGATATCGAAACGAATCAGCAAGTTACTATCGACAATGATGGTGAAGAAGTTGTTGCATCTGTTTTGGCTCCTCGTCAGGAAGAGGAAATAGGTACAGGTGAACAGCAAGATGGAGGTATCCCTGAAAATGCAGAGGGCAGGGAGACAAAAGCGTCACCAGAGTCATGATGCCGGGATTAAACAAGTGAATCATGATATAATAGGCGTAGCTCTTAATGAGTTACGTCTTTTCAATCTCTGGATGCGTTTATTCAAACTGTGCCATTTTTAGGAATTGATTCCTTTAATTAGGGTTTATTTCTAATTAGTTCTCCGGTCGCTTGCAGTCCAGCTTGAAATTAGGGTACTATTTTTCTAAGGTCAATGATCTTGGAAAAAACTTCGTCCCAACGTAACTCCCTAAATAACCGTAATGACGGAGTGTGAAACATGAAAATTATTGTAGGGTTAGGGAACCCAGGTAAACAATACGAAAAAACCCGGCATAACGTCGGATTTGAAGTAATAGATGAGTTATCCAGAAAATGGTCGATCCCACTTGACCAAGCAAAACATAAGGGGATCTATGGTGTGGGAATGGTAAAGGGAGAGAAAGTTTTATTGCTTAAACCCTTAACCTACATGAATTTATCAGGAGAATCCATTTCGGCAGTCATGCATTTCTTTAAGGTGGATATCGCGGATGTAGTCATTATATATGATGACCTTGATTTGCCTCCAGGGAAGCTTCGCCTTCGTCAAAAAGGAAGTGCAGGCGGTCATAATGGGATAAAATCTTCAATTGCCCATTTGGGTACCCAAGAATTCAATCGAATCAGAATAGGCATTGGCCGCCCGATAGGCCGTATTCCAGTACCTGATTATGTATTAGGGCGTTTTACTCCTGAGGAATGGGATCATGTAGGGGCAACAATCGAAAAAAGCGCAGCTTCTTGTGAAGCCTGGATGGAAAAACCATTTATACAGGTCATGAACGAATATAACCAATAGGCAAAGAGTAGATATAAGTAAAGAATAATTCTTCCTGTTTCGCTGAATAAATCCCCTCTACTTTTGTACATACTAACACTATTACTTAAATAGGGGGTTACGAAATGGCTCTCCATTATCGATGCCGACATTGCGGAACTAAACTGGGCTCAATCGAGGCACACTCACTGAGTACGGAGCAGTTAGGTTTTAATCAACTTACCGATGAAGAGCGACAAGAGATGATCGTTTATGATTCTGAAGGGGATATGCATGTAAGGGCGATATGTGAAGATTGTCATGAATCGCTGCAGAGAAACCCTGAATTATATGAAAACGATTATATTATTCATTAGCGGGAGAGGGCTTTGGACAAAATCCAAAGCATTTTTCCGTTTGTCTGGTTTACAAGGGCATATAAAATGAGAAATTACCGTTAATAAAGAGGACGCTTGGTTTTAATGGCCAAGTTTAAATACAAGAGTTTCAAATGGTTTTCGCACGTTATAGAGGGGGGGAAAGAAAATGAATGGATTGCAAAACTTGTTCTCCAAACAAGATGATGTTCATTCGTTAATAGCCGGCATTGATGAAGGGCTTAAGGAACAAATCGTCTCTGGTCTGACAGGTTCCTCGAGATCACTTTTGCTGGCTTCCGTATATGAAAAGACGAATAGGCCGATTTTATTAGTTACCCATAATTTATTGCAAGCACAAAAATTCCATGAAGACCTATCCAGTTTCATTCCCGAGGAAGAATTATATATATATCCAGCCAATGAATTGATTGCGGCTGATTTGAGTGTGGCCAGTCCGGAGTTAAGGGCCCAACGTATAGAGGCATTGAATTTTTGGGCGGAGGGGAAGAAAGGGATTGTCATTGCGCCGATTCCCGGGGTCCGTCGTGTACTTCCTTCAAAGGATATTTGGAAGAGGCATCAGCTTACGTTCAATTTAGGGGAAGACATCGGGCTCGAACCAACGCTTAATAAATTCATTGCTATGGGGTATAACCGGTCTGAAATGGTTGCTTCTCCAGGTGAATTCAGTATCCGGGGCGGTATAATCGATATTTACCCGATCACGGAACCTAATCCAATACGAATTGAATTATTTGATACCGAAATAGATTCAATAAGGACCTTTTCAAGCGAAGATCAGCGATCCATCGAGAAACTCAAGAAAGTGACGATCGGTCCCGTCAGTGAGGCTTTACTAGAGACAGAGCACATCGAAAGAATCATAACAAGGCTTGAGAGCGGATTAAGTAAAAGCTTGAAGAAGCTTAAAGATGAGAAAACCAAGGAACAACTGGTTCAAACGATCAGCTATGAACTTGAGCAGCTGAAAATGGGAAATAAACCAGACCAAATCTTTAAATACTTAAGTTTAGCTTATGAAGATCCAGCTAGTTTAATAGATTATTTACCTGTAAATGGTTTGGTTTTCTTAGATGAAATCAGTCGAATCCAGGAAATCAATGATTCTTTGGAAAAGGAAGAGGCTGGTTGGTACACTGACCTTTTAAGTCAGGGACAGATTATCCATGACATAAAGTTGGCTCATCCCATGCAGGAATTAATAATGAAATCCAGCAGGCCGTTTGTATACCTTTCATTATTTTTACGGCATGTACCGCATACGAATCCTCAGAATATCCTGAATTTTGCCAGTAAACAAATGCAAAATTTCCACGGCCAGATGAATGTGTTCAAAGCTGAACTGGAACGGTGGAAAAAAGGGAAATTTACAGTCGTCATACTTGGACAGGATGATGAACGGGTAAAAAAACTGCATTCGGTTTTAGCCGATTATGATATAGAGGCCGCAGAACTGTTTGATGCGAACAGCATTCTTCCAGGTAAAGTACAGATTTTACGCGGCAGTTTAAATAGCGGCTTTGAATTACCCATGCAGAAATTCTGTATCATTACGGAAACGGAATTGTTTAATAAGAAGTCGAAGAAATCGACACGGAGACAGAAACTATCGAATGCGGAGCGAATCAAGAGTTATTCTGAACTTAAGATCGGTGACTATGTCGTTCATGTTAACCATGGTATCGGGAAATATTTAGGGATTGAAACCCTTACGATAAATGGGGTCCATAAAGATTACCTGAATATTCGTTATCAAGCGGATGACAAATTGTATGTTCCTGTTGACCAAATTGATCTTGTCCAAAAATATGTCGGTTCAGAAGGGAAAGAACCGAAGCTTTATAAGCTAGGCGGAACGGAATGGAAACGTGTTAAAAGCAAGGTTCAATCATCAGTTGAAAACATTGCTGATGATTTAATCAAGTTATATGCAGAAAGGGAAGCGGCAAAGGGCTATGCTTTTTCACCTGATGGTGATATGCAGAGAGAGTTCGAAACTTCATTCGCTTATAATGAAACGGAAGATCAATTACGTTCTATAGTCGAAATCAAAAAGGATATGGAACGGGAACGGCCGATGGATCGTTTATTATGCGGTGATGTCGGATATGGGAAGACAGAGGTGGCCATCCGTGCCGCTTTTAAAGCCATTATGGATGGCAAGCAAGTTGCCTTTCTTGTTCCGACCACAATCCTCGCCCAGCAGCATTATGAAACATTAAGGGAGCGTTTTCAGGATTATCCCATTTCGATTGGTCTTATGAGCCGTTTCCGGAGTAAAAAACAGCAAACGGAGACGATTAAAGGATTGAAGGCCGGCACGGTGGATATTGTGGTAGGCACGCATAGGATTTTATCCAAAGATATCGTGTACCGCGATTTGGGATTGCTTATCATAGATGAAGAACAGCGCTTTGGCGTTACACATAAGGAGAAGATCAAACGGTTAAAAACAAATGTGGATGTACTGACTTTGACTGCGACGCCGATTCCAAGGACCCTTCATATGTCCATGTTGGGCGTGAGGGACTTGTCCGTTATCGAAACACCTCCTGAGAATCGCTTCCCGATTCAAACTTATGTGATGGAGTATAATGGCTCGTTGGTAACGGAAGCGATAGAACGGGAATTGGCCAGGGATGGCCAGGTTTATTTCCTATACAATCGGGTAGAGGATATAGCAAGAAAAGCAGAAGAAATTTCCATGTTAGTACCCGATGCCCGTGTGACATTTGCTCATGGGCAAATGTCAGAGCAAGAGCTGGAAGCCGTCATGTTTGGCTTTTTAGAGGGTGAATATGATGTTTTGGTAAGTACAACCATTATTGAGACAGGTGTCGATATCCCGAATGTAAATACACTAATAGTGAATGAAGCAGATAGAATGGGACTTTCACAGCTCTATCAGCTACGTGGCCGTGTAGGGCGATCCAATCGGGTGGCATATGCATTCTTTACTTATAGGAAAGATAAAGTATTGACGGAAGTCGCAGAAAAACGTCTCCAATCCATTAAGGAATTTACAGAATTGGGTTCAGGGTTCAAAATTGCGATGCGTGATTTATCCATCAGGGGAGCTGGAAATATTCTAGGGGCTCAACAACACGGCTTCATCGATTCGGTTGGTTTTGATTTGTACTCACAAATGTTGAAAGAAGCGGTGGATGCAAAACGTAATGATCAACCAGTCGAAGAAAAGAACACCCTTGAAATTGACGTTGAAGTGGATGCATATATACCTGATGCCTACATAATGGATGGACATCAGAAAATAGAAATGTATAAAAGGTTCAGGGGCATTACCTCACTTGAAGAAGTGGAAGAATTACAAGATGAAATGCTCGATCGTTTCGGAGAGTATCCCGAAGAAGTCGCCTATCTATTCATGATCGCCGAGATGAAGGTATATGCTGAAAAAGCTGGAATTGAAAGCATTAAACAATTGAAGCAGGAAATCAGCATTCTTATTAGGGAAAAGGTAAGCAGCGATGTGGATGGACAAAAGGTGTTTGAGCTGGGATCAAAGTATGGCCGTATGGTTGGCTTTGGCATGGACGGCAATCGAATGAAGCTGGTCCTGCACATAAAAGGCGTAGAACAAAGCAAATGGCTTAATATCCTATTTGAGATGGCCAAGGGCTTACAGCATGTAAAAAAAGAGACTCAAGCCACAAAGAACTAAAAGTGAATGATTATCCTCTTGAAGAAATGTTTTTTAAGATACCATGGTAAAAGAGTGCAACGAAAAGAAAAATTTTTTCAAAGTGCATAGAACTTACCATTAGAAAAATACTAAGTACAATAGCTGGTGATGATTTTGCTACAAAAAGAGGATTTATCAAATCAATTAGATGAAAGTGAGGCAACATTAGATGAAAGCAACTGGTATCGTTCGCCGAATTGATGATTTAGGAAGAGTCGTCATCCCGAAAGAAATTCGAAGGACCCTCCGTATTCGTGAAGGGGATCCATTGGAAATCTTTGTAGACAGAGACGGAGAAGTCATCTTAAAGAAATATTCTCCTATTAGTGAATTAGGAGATTTTGCAAGAGAATATGCAGAAGCACTTTATGATAGCCTTGGAAACCCAGTTATGATTTGTGACAGGGATACTTACATTGCAGTGGCAGGTGGCTCCAAAAAAGAATACTTAAATAAAAGCGTTAGTGAACTAGTGGAAAAAATCATGGAAGAAAGAAATCCTGTTTTGGAATCTCCGAATGGACAAATTTCCTTCGTTGATTCAAATGACGAAGAGGTCCAATCATATACTGCAGCTCCGATCATTGCGAGTGGCGACCCGATTGGTGCCGTCTTGATTTTCTCTAAAGAAGGTACCATTGGAGAAGTGGAACAGAAATCGGTTGAAACCGCAGCAAGTTTTCTAGCTAGACAAATGGAACAGTAAGTTTGGACATGCCATTATATTTTTAGATGTGGAAAGGGCAGCAATCGCTGCCCTTTTTGCTCTTTATTAAACGGATTGGGGAGGACAATAAAAAGGAGGAGCATTTTCTCGAGGTGAATATGGGGATTAATTAACAGTATGGTTACAAATGAAAATTAACCACTTGAATTATGCTATAATAACTACCACATATGAGTGAAAAGGGGAAAAAGAATGGCTGAAAAGCCTTATAAAACTTCAAATGAACTTTTTCGAAGTGCGCTGATCCTGAGCGTAGCAGCGATTATCGTTAAAGTTTTGAGCGCGGCATATCGCATACCTTATCAGAACATAGCAGGCGACATCGGGTTTTATATCTATCAGCAGGTATATCCCTTCTACGGTGTTGCTTTTACATTATCAACACTTGGCTTCCCTGTTGTCATATCCAAATTGATCGCAGAGCGGGAGTCTTCAAAAAATAATTTTGCGGTCAAGGACATTTTAGTCACCTCATTCATCGTCTTAAGTTCGATAGGAATCATGATGTTTGCTGCACTGTTTCTTGGCGCTGATTGGATTGCCGGATGGATGAAGGATCCGAATTTAGCCAGTCTGCTAAGAATCACTGCCTATTCCTATTTATTAATGCCGATTTCATCCGTATTAAGAGGGTATTTTCAAGGAATAAACGACATGATACCTACAGCGAGTTCGCAGGTCGCTGAACAATGTATCCGTGTATTGACGATACTGGTGCTTTCCACAATATTCGTGTATCAGGGCTACTCTCATTATGTGGTCGGTAAGGGGGCGGTTTTCGGTTCGATTACTGGCGGCATAACTGGCCTGGTACTGCTTATTGTTTTCGTAATTTTAAAAGAAGAATGGAAGCTTTTTTTAAGAATGAATATCAAACCGGTAAATTTCATCAAGATTTCCAAAGTCCTGGTTTTTCAAGGGTTGGCCTTTTGCATAACTGGCTTGATCCTTATCTTGTTTCAGTTTGTCGATTCACTGCACCTGTATTCGCTACTAAGGGATACGGGGATGGGGGAAAAGGAAGCTAAAGAATGGAAAGGGGTATATGACCGTGGACAGCCATTGCTTCAGCTAGGGACAGTCGTGGCTAATTCTTTTGCATTGGCGCTTGTACCTGTAATATCTGGATTTGTTAAGAAGAAAAGTGAACAAGAATTACTCAATAAAATTAAATTGGCACTGCGTGTAAGTACGACAATTGGACTTGCTGCTGCGATTGGACTGTTAGTAACGATTAAGCCGGTCAATCAAATGCTGTTCACGGATGCCAAAGGAACAATTACTTTAGCAATTTTCTCCTTATCGATTTTATTCACATCCATCATAATGGCAGAAGCGGCAGTGCTTCAAAGTTTAGGTTACTCGTTTGTGCCGGTGATCATTACGATTATAGGTGTGGGCAGCAAGTGGGCTTTGAACCTTGTTCTTGTGCCCCATTACAAAACTGCGGGAGCAGCCTCGGCAACCGTACTTGCATTTATGATCATGACTGCATTATTTTATACGGTATTGAGAGTACATATTAAAAAGACATTAATTGAAAGGAAGTACCTGTTAATAATTTTGAAGAGTACGGTTTACATGGGTACGGCGGTTCTTATATTCAATGCCTTATTCCAATTGATATTTTCAGGTGAGAGCCGAATGTTAGCTACGATCCAAGCGCTGATCGGTGTAGGAATCGGTGCAGCCGTTTTTGTGATGACCGCCATTCGTGCAGGTTTATTTGGTGAAGAAGAACTTTCACTTATACCTGCTGGATCAAAGCTTAAACGATTTATAATAACGAATAGGAGTATACGAGATGAATGAGATTACGATAATAGGCCTTGGTGCAGGAGATTTAGATCAGCTTCCGCTAGGGATTTATAAAAAATTGACACAAACTGAACAATGCTTCGTCAGAACGATAGATCATCCTGTAATCGGGGATTTGAAAAGGGAAGGCATCAATTTCACGGCATTTGACGAGATATATGAAAAGCACGACCAATTTGAAGCGGTATATGAAGAGATTGCTGAAACTCTATTACAGGAGGCTTCAAGCCGTTCCGTTCTTTACGCGGTTCCAGGGCATCCAATGGTTGCGGAAAAAACGGTTCAGCTTTTGCTCGAAAAGGGTCCGTCTCTTGGAATAGCCATTAAGCTAGAAGGCGGTCAAAGTTTTCTTGATCCCTTGTTTCAGGCTGTTCAGATCGATCCGATTGAAGGGTTCCAGCTTTTGGATGGTACAGATCTTTCTCCGGATGATGTGCACATTACCCAGCACATGATAATCGGGCAGGTGTATGATGCTTTCAGCGCGTCCAATGTGAAGTTGACTTTAATGGGAAAGCTTCCGGATGACTACGAGGTATATATCGTCACAGCGGCAGGCAGCAGTCAGGAAAAAGTGACAAAGTGCGCACTGTTCGAACTCGACCGTCAGATGGAGTTAAGTAACTTGACGAGTGTTTATGTCCCGCCTGTTAGAGAAGAAGCGTTACGGTATCGGGAGTTTTCTAAACTGCGGCAAGTCATTGCAGAACTTAGAGGTCCTGGCGGATGCCCTTGGGATAAGAAACAGACTCATGAAAGCTTGAAGAAATATCTAATAGAAGAGGCATACGAGCTTATTGATTCCATAGATGAAGAGGACGATGAGGGCATGGTTGGTGAACTTGGGGATGTACTCCTTCAGGTGATGCTTCATTCTCAAATCGGCGAAGATGAGGGAATGTTCACGGTGGATGATGTGATTGAAGGCATTACTGCAAAAATGATTCGGCGCCACCCTCATGTATTCGGGGATGTTGAGGTGAATGGCGAGGAAGATGTATTAGTGAACTGGCAGAAAATCAAAGAAGATGAGAAAGGGAGCGAAACAAAGGCTTCAATTTCCATTCTGGATGGTATTGAGAAATCGCTGCCAAACTTAATTCGGGCAGAAGAGTACCAAAAAAGGGCTGCGAAGGTTGGATTTGATTGGGATGAGGTTTCCGAAGCGTGGAAAAAGGTTATAGAAGAAGTGCAGGAATTAGAAGAGGAAATATTAAGCCCGAATCGGGATGTCGAAAGAATTAAATCAGAGCTGGGCGACCTCTTTTTTGCGCTTGTCAACATTTCACGTTATTATGACATACAAGCAGAAGAAGCCGTCTACAAAGCAAACCAGAAATTTCACCAGCGTTTTACATATATAGAAGAGAGCATTCAAAGGGCAGACAAAAAGTTTGAGGATTATACATTAGAAGAACTGGATTCATATTGGGATGAGGCAAAAGCTAAAGGACTTTAATTAAGGGAGAGATTTGAATGTCGATGAGATTGGATAAATTCCTAAAAGTTTCAAGGTTGATCAAACGCCGCACACTTGCGAAGGAAGTTGCGGATAAAGGGAGAATCACGATTAACGGACAACAGGCAAAAGCAAGTTCGAGTGTTAAAGATGGTGATGAATTAACTGTACGATTCGGTCAAAAGCTGGTTACTGTGCGAGTCGATAAAATTCAAGAAACGACGAAAAAAGAAGCGGCTGCAGATATGTATTCCATCATAAAGGAAGAGAAGCTAGCAGAGGAGTAAGGACAGGCTTGGTTCTAATTCCCTTCTTACGGACATACACTTGTACAAAATCAGTGGTACTGTGAGGGATGAAAAAATGAGCCAATATATTGATCCGAATGCTGGTTACACAAAGGGAACGATCCAAGAGCATGATGTAACGATGAAAGGCCGCCGTTTACTTGATATTACCGGTGTCAAACAAGTGGAAAGCTTTGATAATGAAGAGTTTTTGCTAGAAACTTCAATGGGATTCTTATCTATCCGGGGCCAAAACTTGCAAATGAAGAATTTAGACGTTGATAAGGGCATCGTTTCCATTAAGGGAAAGATTTTCGACCTCGTTTATTTAGATGAGCAATCAGGGGAGAAAGCTAAAGGCTTCTTTGGCAAATTGTTCAAATGACCTTAACGACCCAATTTTATACGTTGCTTGCGATGATAGGCATGGGCAGTGCCTTTGGGGCTGCCCTGGATACGTATAGCCGGTTCCTGAAGCGTTCAGAAAGGAAAAGGTGGATTGTATTCATCCATGATTTCCTTTTCTGGATCATTCAGGGTCTCCTTATTTTTTATGTTTTGTTTTTAGTGAATGAGGGAGAATTTCGCCTCTATTTATTTTTGGCCTTATTATGTGGTTTTTCAGCTTATCAAGCACTTTTCAAAGGGTTCTATCAACGTTTTTTAGAGCTTTTGATAATACTGGTGATAAAGTTGGCGAGATTTATAACTGATGCGGTTCAAATGCTGATATTTCTTCCGATAAAATGGTTAATAGTATCTGTAATAGCCATTATTATCGGGATAGGTAAGTTCGTTTTAGCATTACTAAAATGGGCGGGGAAAATACTTCTCTTTATTTTAAATATTTTCTGGAGGCCATTAAAATGGATTCTGACCTATATATGGAATTTATTGCCGGTTTTTGTTACGAAAAACGTCGGGAAGTTTTATAATAAAGGAAAAGGGATTTTATTGAAAATAAAGAATTCTATAAATAGAACGCTAAATAGATGGAGAACTAAAAAGAAATGAGGAGCGATAATACATGAGTAGCCTTGGTAAAAGGAAAGTGGCAAAAATAGAAAATCCCTACGTCGCTCAACAAGAGAAAAAAGTACAAACAGTAGAAAAAAAGAAGCGTGGTCTAATGCGTAGATTGACACTTTACTCAGTTTTCGCCGCTGTCTTTTTGATTTTGGCTGTTCCCACCCTTCTAACGCAAAATGTTGCACTTGATGAGAAAATTCAACAGAAGAAAGAATTGAAGGGAAAGTTAGCTAAATTGGAAAAGGACGAGACCCTTCTTAAAGAAGAAATCGTAAAGCTTAATGACGATGACTATATAGCGAAAATAGCCAGACGGGATTATTTCTTATCTGAAAAAGGTGAAATCATTTTTACCCTTCCAAAAGGGAAGGAAGATAGTGACTAATATTGACACTGTTTTTTTACTTTCGTTATAATATAGAGTGAAGAGATTTTTTAACATTTCTAAGGAGGAACATTTTTTTTATGTCAATCGAAGTAGGCAGCAAGTTACAAGGTAAAGTAACAGGCATAACTAATTTTGGTGCATTTGTAGAGCTCCCTCAAGGTTCAACCGGTCTTGTCCATATCAGTGAAGTGGCTGATAACTATGTCAAAGATATTAATGATCATTTAAAAGTGGGCGATACAGTCGAGGTGAAAGTCATCAATGTGAAAGATGGCAAGATTGGCTTGTCCATAAAAAAAGCGATAGACCGTCCTGAAGCTGAGCAAAAACCTGCATACACACCACGTCCGCGCCAAGGAAGAGGGAATGACAGCCGTTCCAAAGACTTCCGCTCGAAAGGTAACAGTTTCCAACCCAAGGAAAACTTTGAGCAAAAAATGGCTAAATTCTTAAAAGATAGTGAAGACCGCTTAACGACCCTTAAACGTAGCACCGAAACGAAACGGGGAGGTCGAGGAGGAAGACGCGGATAAAAACTGCTGCTGAAAGTAATAGTTTAGCTACTTTTCCTGTGAAATTATTCATAGTGTAGATAAAGGCAAGCTTGCTGGCTTGTCTTCTTTTAATTATATAAGGCTTTACTTATGGTAATAAAACCTTCAAACGACAATAAAAAGCGCCTCTGTACACTTATTCGGATAAGTGTACAGGGGCGCTTTCGGTGTATATGATGACCCGTACGGGATTCGAACCCGTGTTACCGCCGTGAAAGGGCGGTGTCTTAACCGCTTGACCAACGGGCCGTGATTTTAATAGAAAAAGATAGCGGCAGAGGGGATCGAACCCCCGACCTCACGGGTATGAACCGTACGCTCTAGCCAGCTGAGCTACGCCGCCATAATGGTAAGTGCTACTGAAGCACAAGTTATATCTTACATTCGTGAAGGGGAAATGTCAACAAAAAAATAAAGTTTGTCGGTTTCCATTTCCTTATTATTTATTCGTGTTATTTTCCACAAAAATAACCTAAAAACTTTGCTTTTCTTCAAAAAAAAAAGAACGCCTGTTTCTGTATTGAAAAAAAAGGTACAAAAACCTGTATACAAATGATTGTTCAAGAAGAATTTCGTCGAACGTTTTTCTTATCCGCTTATAAAATTCTGACAAAAAAATAAACAAGCCCTCTTTATAATAAAAATCACTAATATGAATGGGGTGTTGAAATGGAAAAAGTGGAAAGACCTATGATGGAACCTCTTGGAGATGTTCAGTTAAAGGAAGCGAAGGCAGGGGCCATCAACTGGATCCAACAACTGCAAACGAAGACGGAAGATATATTCATAAAGAAAGGTATCTCTTTAGCCATTATCGGTTTTTTATTAGGACGGGCATTAATTCTTTCTCAGTTGGCACCATTTGGACTTCCGTTTTTTGCAGCAGTTTTTCTCATGAGGCGTGACAGGGCTCCACTAGCTTTATTCGGATTGATTGCAGGCGGGCTCACCGTTCATTATTCCAATAGTTTGGTCATCTTTGCATCGGCGTTCCTGCTTCTGTTATTTCATAAGATCAAGAAGCCCGCCGTTGAAGGGCAATTCAAAACGATGTCGATGTACGTCTTTGCTTCACTATTCCTGGTCAACCTGGCCGAGCAATATCTGGTATTTCGAACGATTCAGCTGTACGACTTAATGATGATAGGAGTGGAAGCGGGACTCGCCATGATTTTAACCTTAATCTTCATACAGTCCATCCCGCTGCTAACCATACGGACAAAGTCCCAATCATTAAAGACGGAGGAAATCGTAAGCCTCATCATCTTATTGGCTTCGGTAATGACTGGAACCATAGGCTGGATGATATACGATTTATCACTCGACCATATATTCTCACGATACCTGGTCCTCCTCTTTGGGCTGGCGGGAGGGGCCGCCATAGGCTCCACTGTAGGTGTAGTTACTGGATTGATATTCAGCTTGGCAAGCATTGCCAGTCTTTATCAAATGAGCCTTCTCGCTTTTTCCGGACTTCTGGGCGGGTTGTTGAAGGAGGGAAGGAAGATAGGGGTCGCTGTAGGCCTCTTAATTGCTACGTTACTGATAGGTTTATATGGTGAGGGCACCAATAATATTATGGTGACCCTTTATGAATCACTTGTAGCTGTGGCTTTATTTATATTAACACCGTCATCCATAATCAACAAAATAGCGAAACACATACCGGGAACAGTCGAGAATTCTGATGAACAGCAGCAGTATGCCCGGAAAGTGAGGGATGTTACGGCTCAAAGGGTGGAGCAATTCTCACATGTATTTGAGGCGCTTTCAAATAGCTTTTCCCAAGTGGATGAAAGGGGGAGATTGGAGGAAGATGAGAAAGAATTCGATTACTTCTTGAGTAATGTAACGGAAAAGACGTGCCAGCTCTGTTTTAAAAAGGAACAATGCTGGTCCAAGAACTTCAATACAACCTATGACGGTATGCAGGAAATTATGATTCAATTAAGTGAAAATGATGGACAGCTCCCTCAAAAGACTTCGAAAGAATGGGGGAAATATTGCAGCCGCGGACCACAGGTCATTGGGGCGATATCACAGGAACTTACTTATTTTGAAGCAAACCAAAAGTTAAAAAGGCAGGTGAAAGAAAGCCGGAAACTAGTGGCGGATCAGCTGAGGGGCGTTTCTGCAGTAATGGATGATTTTGCGAAAGAAATTCAAAGGGAAAGGAAAAATCATCATGTACATGAAGAATCCATCATGGAGGCCATCCAGGATTTTGGCCTCCATATAGGCCATGTTGAAATATACAGTCTAGAACAAGGAAATGTTGATATAGAAATGAGTGTCCCATACTGTCAGGGCAGAGGGGAATGTGAAAAGTTGATAGCCCCTATGCTTTCGGACATTCTAGGGGAAACGATAGTCGTTCATTCAGAAGAGTGTGCAACATATCCAAACGGGCAATGTGAGGTGATATTTAGGTCAGCAAAAAAATTCACGGTCGAAACGGGTGTAGCTCATGCTGCCAAGGGGGGAGGGCTTGTTTCAGGAGATAGTTATACGACCATGGAAATTGGTTGCGGTAAATTCGCAATAGCCATTAGTGATGGTATGGGAAATGGGGAAAGGGCCCATTTTGAAAGTACAGAGACATTAAAGCTGCTTCAAAAATTTTTACAATCGGGAATAGAAGAAAAAATAGCCATTAAATCCGTAAACTCCGTATTATCTCTACGCACTACCGATGAAATATTTTCAACTCTTGATTTGGCAATGATTGATCTTCAGGACGCAAAGGCTAAGTTTTTAAAAATCTGTTCGATACCGAGTTTCATTAAAAGGGGTGATAGGATAATAAAAATTGAGTCGAGTAACCTGCCTATGGGAATTATCCAGGATTTCGATGTTGATGTTGTTTCAGAAGAGCTGAAGGCAGGGGATATATTAATCATGATGAGCGATGGAGTGTTCGATGGTCCCTCCCATGTCGAAAATATCGAGTTCTGGCTTAAACGAAAGATCAAGGAAATGGAGACAGAAGATCCGCAGGAAATTTCAGATTTAATATTGGAAGAGGTCATCCGAACAAAAGGGATAATAGATGATGATATGACAGTGGTAACGTCCAAAATTAAACATAATACACCGAAATGGGCATCCATTCCCGTTTCTCCAAAACGTAAAAAGGCCCAGTAGGGGCCGTTCATATATATAAAATAAATAAAACTAAAAACGAGGTGGTGTGTTGGTAGACGGGTAAAAGGTAAAAAGATGGACTTTAGAAAAATTTAATGAATCCACTCCATGAATGTGAATTGATTGCGTAAGCCTTTGGCGTATAATTTCCCCCTTTTTAGTCAATTATGGTAACAGATTGAAAGGAAGGGAGAGCAAAACATGAAAGCAGGAACATTAAGGCAGATTTTGCTTATAACCGACGGATGTTCAAATCATGGTGAGGAGCCCTCTGCCATGGCTGAATTAGCAAGGGAGCAAGGCATAACCATCAATGTAATAGGTGTAATGGAGAATGATGTGATAGATGAAAAGGGACTTAAGGAAATCGAGAAAATTGCTGGTTCAGGAGGTGGCGTAAGTCAAATAGTCTATGCCCAGCAGTTGTCCCAAACCGTCCAAATGGTGACCCAAAAGGCGATGACCCAAACTATACAGGGAGTTATCAATCGTGAACTTCAACAAATACTGGGAGATTCAAGAACGATGGAGGATCTTCCGCCGGAAAAACGTGGAGAGGTAATGGAGGTGGTCGATGAGCTTGGGGAAACAAGCAAGCTCGAAGTACTGATACTTGTTGATACCAGTGCAAGCATGAAACATAAATTGCCTACTGTAAAAGATTCCTTATTAGATCTTTCCCTTAGTATGAATGCAAGAATGGGTGACAGCCGTTTTTCAGTATTCGTATTTCCTGGGAAAAGAAATGATGTGGAAAAGTTGTTGGATTGGACGCCGAACCTTGAAGCCTTGACGGCAACTTTTCCTAAGCTTAGTACAGGGGGACTTACTCCGACAGGTCCAGCCATTCGTGAAGCTCTAACATATTTCAATAAAAAACGTTCATTGAGGGGATTGTTATCACATGATGATGAACAATACTTTGAGGAATCAATGTAACCTCCTCCCTGGCGGTTTGGTCACTGGAAAATGGAATAAAAACGAGTACAAAATAATTAAGGAATTGGGGTGTGGAGCGAACGGGATCGTCTACTTGGTTGAAAGTGAAAATCGTCATTATGCTTTAAAGCTCAGTGATAATGGGACGTCCATTATTTCGGAGATGAATATCCTAAAATCCTTCTCAAAGGTCCAGGGGTCTACCCTTGGACCTTCCTTTTTGGAAGCGGACGATTTCATCAAAGCAGGAAAGCAACTCCCGTTTTATGTCATGGAATATATCCATGGACACGATTTTTTGCGTTTCATTGAAAAGAAAGGGCCATCGTGGATCGGGGTCTTAATGCTTCAGCTTTTAACCAGTTTATCTGCCCTGCATACAAATGGCTGGGTGTTTGGGGATTTAAAACCTGAGAATTTGATAGTGACTTCACCAGCCTACAAAGTGCGGTGCGTCGATGTAGGCGGAACCACCTTAATTGGCCGATCTGTTAAAGAATTCACCGAGTTTTTCGACAGAGGTTACTGGGGACTTGGATCAAGAAAGGCTGATCCACAATATGACTTGTTCGCAGTGGCGATGATTATCATCAATTCTTCCTACCCTAAACGTTTCCACAAGAACGGGGAGGGGTATAAACAGCTTAACGACTTGATTAAACAGAAAAAGGAATTGCACCCATATAGAAAGATGCTGGATAAAGCACTCCGTGGGCAGTATGATTCAGCCCTTCAAATGCGAGAGGATTTAGTCACTGTGTTAAGTAAGCAAAATCATTTGAACAAAAAGGGACCGGGCCAGGCAGCGACGAGGCAGCCTTCAACAAACCAACCTGCAACAAGGCAAGCCAGAAGGTCCCAAAACCATTCCAACAATAAGAGGGGAGGCTTTTTTGAAACCTTTTTACTGGTAGCCATAATATCGATGCTCTATGTTCTTTACATATATGAACAGTTGTTATGATATAGTTAATGGATGAATGCATGGAATAATTGAAACCATTTCATGTTTGAATCGTATAAACTAATACCTGTCCATAAAGAAGGAAGATTGTATGTTAAAGGAAAAAGTTCTGAATACCATTTATAGAAACGAATTGATTCAGGAAAACTCGAAGTTGCTCATAGGGGTTTCAGGGGGACCGGACTCGTTGGTGCTTCTCCATATCCTTAAGGAAATTCAATCACTTTTTCATTATGAGATTATTGTTGCAAGTGTTGACCATATGTTTCGTGGTGAGGAATCATATGAAGATTATAAATATGTCGAGCATATATGTGAACAGTGGGGCATCGCATTTGAAGGAAGAAGGATTGATGTTCCTGCCCGGATGGAACAGACGGGGGAAAGTTCACAAATAACGTCAAGAAAGGCACGCTTTGCTTTTTATGAAGAAATGATGGATAAGTATCAAGCCTCCACTCTTGTCCTGGGACATCATGGAGATGATCAAATCGAAACGATGCTCATGCGTTTAACAAGAGGGGCGACAGGTAAAGCAAGAGCAGGCATTCCTATAAAAAGACGTTTTCACACGGGTCATTTGATCAGGCCATTTCTTGAAATCACGAAAGGCCAAATTATTGAATATGCGGGCCATCATAATATTGAACCAAGGTTTGATCCGAGCAATGAAAAAGATGACTATGTAAGAAATCGCTTTAGACATGAAGTTCTTCCATTTTTAAAGAAAGAAAATAGAAAGGTTCATGAGCATTTTCAACGATTCAGTGAAGAACTTTATGAAGATGAAGAGTTTTTTCAGAACCTGGTTTCAAGCAAAATGACCGAGGTTTGGATCCATCAGGATAAGGAGCAAGCGGTTATTCAGATTGATAAGGTTCTCGCGATGCCTAAACCTTTACAAAGAAGAGCGATTCAACTAATATTAAACTATCTTTATTTGGAGAGACCTTCATCGCTTTCGGCATTACATATTGATCAACTTTTAGTTTTGTTTTTAAATCCTCAACCATCTGCAGAATTGCATCTTCCGGAGGGCCTTATTGCTGAAAAATCATATCAAACTTGCACTTTTAGATTTTTTCGGCAAAAAAGCCATAAATATTCCCTTAAATTACAAATTCCCGGTGAGACTATTCTTCCGAATGGATACAAGATTAAAGCGCACTATATAAAAGAAGAAATTCCAGTCCTTAAAGGAAATCATTCTTTTATACTTCCCGAATCAGCTGTGAAGTTTCCGCTTACAGTCCGAACCAGGAATGAAGGCGAACGGATGGCAGTCAAGGGATTAGGTGGAACTAAAAAGTTGAAGGAGATTTTTATTAATGAGAAGATCCCGATGCTAGAAAGAAATGTGTGGCCGGTCATCATCGATCAAGCTGGAACGGCCATTTGGCTTCCTGGTTTAAAGAAATCGAATGTTGAGCC
This sequence comes from Peribacillus sp. YIM B13481, assembly GCF_042787985.1. Taxonomy (NCBI): domain Bacteria; kingdom Bacillati; phylum Bacillota; class Bacilli; order Caryophanales; family Bacillaceae; genus Peribacillus; species Peribacillus sp. YIM B13481. Next base: position 11,885 of record NZ_JBHZPE010000033.1, on the reverse strand, counting down.
GGATATAATTTCTGATGAAAAATCTTTAATCTACTTAGAATATAAAAAAGCTTAATTCTTCATGGGGGGCAATTAATTACTATGACCATGCAAAACGACATTGAAAAAGTGTTAATAACTGAGGAAGAACTACAAAAAAAAATCAGGGAATTGGGTGCGCAGCTTGAAGCTGATTACCAAGGTAAGTTCCCGCTGGCTATCGGAGTGCTGAAAGGCGCCATGCCATTTATGTCAGATTTACTGAAACGCGTGGATACACATCTTGAAATGGACTTTATGGATGTTTCAAGCTATGGTAGCTCTACTGTATCTTCCGGTGAAGTGAAAATCATCAAAGATCTTAATACATCCGTTGAAGGCCGGGATATTTTAATCATCGAAGATATTATCGATAGCGGCTTAACCCTTAGCTATCTTGCGGAACTTTTCCGTTATAGAAAAGCAAAATCAATTAAAATCGTTACCCTATTGGATAAACCAACAGGCAGGAAAGCCGATATCACTCCTGACTATGCCGGATTTATCGTTCCTGATGCATTTGTTGTCGGATATGGTCTTGATTTTGCAGAAAAGTATCGTAATCTCCCGTATATTGGCATATTGAAGCCTGAAATTTACTCGAATTAATCGTTCCTGTTCGAAAGAGAAGACCAGATAAAAACAGCGGTGTTAAATTATTGTAATTCATTAATTTTGTATGATAGTATTTACTATAGTTTGTTTACCCGTGGGAGGAGGTAAGGGATGAATCGGATCTTCCGTAATACCATATTTTATTTACTGATCTTTTTGGTCATCATTGGGATTGTAAGCATCTTTAATAATAACAATGAACCAACAGAGAAAATGACCCAAGATGAATTCTATAAACATTTGGAGAGTGGGGACGTTACAGCACTAACGATGCAGCCCGAAAGCAGTGTGTTTGAAATCACAGGGAAGCTCAAAGGTTATGAGGAAAACAAATACTTTGTGACGTACGTACCTTTCAGTGAATATTCGCAGAGTCGAATTAATGATGCCGTAACTAAGTTGGGTAAAGACATCATCACTGTTGAACCTCCAGAAAAGACAAGTGGCTGGGTGACATTTTTCACTTCAATCATTCCATTTGTAATCATTTTTATCCTCTTCTTCTTTTTACTTAACCAAGCTCAAGGTGGCGGTGGTGGCCGTGTCATGAACTTCGGGAAAAGTAAGGCGAAATTGTATAATGATGATAAGAAAAAAGTACGCTTCAATGATGTTGCCGGAGCGGACGAAGAAAAGCAGGAACTTGTCGAGGTCGTTGAATTCTTAAAAGATCCTCGCAAATATGCCGAGCTTGGAGCCCGTATTCCTAAAGGGGTACTTTTAGTCGGGCCTCCTGGTACAGGTAAAACTTTACTTGCACGGGCAGTAGCTGGTGAAGCCGGTACTCCTTTCTTCTCGATCAGTGGTTCTGATTTTGTTGAAATGTTTGTAGGTGTCGGTGCATCCCGTGTTCGTGATTTGTTTGAAAATGCTAAGAAGAATGCACCATGTATCATCTTTATCGATGAAATTGATGCAGTCGGTCGTCAACGTGGCGCAGGTCTAGGTGGCGGTCACGATGAACGTGAACAAACACTGAACCAACTACTTGTAGAAATGGATGGTTTCGGTGGGAATGAAGGAATCATTATCATCGCTGCGACTAACCGTGCTGATGTATTGGATCCGGCATTATTGCGTCCAGGACGTTTTGACCGTCAAATTACGGTTGGCCGCCCAGATGTTAAAGGCCGTGAAGAAGTATTGAAAGTGCATGCACGTAATAAACCTTTAGCTGAAACGGTTGATTTGAAAGCGATCGCTCAGCGTACACCAGGATTTTCTGGTGCAGATCTTGAAAACCTACTGAATGAAGCGGCGCTTGTCGCTGCCCGTCAAGATAAGAAGAAGATCGACATGTCCGATTTGGATGAAGCTTCGGATCGCGTTATTGCGGGACCTGCTAAGAAAAATCGTGTCATTTCCAAAAAGGAACGGAATATTGTAGCATGGCATGAAGCGGGCCATACCATTATTGGATTGGTTCTTGATGATGCCGAAGTCGTTCATAAAGTTACGATTGTCCCTCGTGGTCAAGCTGGCGGATATGCAGTTATGCTGCCGAAAGAAGATCGTTTCTTCATGACGGAGCCTGAACTGAAAGATAAAATCGTAGGACTTTTGGGTGGCCGAGTATCCGAAGAAGTTACATTCGGAGAAGTGAGTACCGGAGCGCATAATGACTTCCAGCGTGCAACTGGCATAGCTCGAAGCATGGTTATGGAATATGGTATGAGTAAGCTCGGACCTCTTCAATTCGGTAATTCTCAAGGTCAGGTCTTCCTAGGCCGCGATTTTAACAATGATCAAAATTACTCAGATGCAATAGCATATGAAATTGATCTTGAAATTCAACGCATCATCAGGGAAGCTTACGAAAGATGTAAGACGATTCTTACTGAAAATCGTGAAAAACTTGATTTGGTTGCAAAAACCTTGCTTGAAGTGGAAACACTTGATGCAGAACAAATCAAAAGTTTATTCCATAACGGTAAGTTGCCAGAACGGGATTATACCGCTTTGAATGGGAATTTAACTACTGATGAGAATGTCAAGGTGAACATCAATACGAAGAAGGAAGAAAAAGAGGCCCTATTAGATCCATTGGATAAGAGAGGACCTGAGGACCTTGAAATAACGGAGGAAGGATTGAATACTCCTCCAATCAAAGAAGGCACACCTCAAGATCAGCCGCTTTCCTTCCCGAACGAAGATGACAATAAAAAGTCTTAAGTTGACTATAAGAAAAGGGTATTTCCGCCTCGGAAATACCCTTTTCTAACTCTAAAAATGACTTTGGGGACGTAAGAAAAAGATGCTGGGATTTTTTTACCTTACGAAAAGCGCGACTAATAGCGTGGGAAATAACAGTGTGGTATGATGTTGGAGAATAATTTACCGGAGTGATGAAACGATGATTTTTGTATTGGATGTTGGGAATACGAATACTGTATTAGGCGTATACGATGAAGATATTTTAAAATATCATTGGCGAATTGAGACTAGCCGTCATAAAACAGAAGATGAGTATGGTATGGTCATAAAGTCTTTACTGCAACATGAGGGTCTTTCGTTTGATCAGTTTGATGGAATCATTATTTCTTCGGTAGTTCCGCCGATTATGTTTGCGCTTGAACGTATGTGTAAAAAATACTTTGGCATTAAGCCGCTTATAGTGGGGCCTGGAATAAAAACTGGATTGAATATTAAATACGAAAATCCCCGTGAGGTGGGAGCGGACCGGATCGTTAATGCTGTTGCAGGCATTCAGGAATATGGAAGCCCTCTCATTATCGTGGATTTTGGCACGGCAACGACATATTGCTACATAAATGAGGATAAACAATACATGGGCGGAGCCATTGCTCCGGGCATAAATATTTCTACAGAAGCACTTTATTCAAAAGCGGCCAAACTTCCAAGGATAGAAATCAGCCGACCTGAAGGAATCATTGGAAAAAATACGGTATCCGCCATGCAGGCTGGTATTTTGTTTGGGTATGTTGGACAGGTTGAAGGAATCGTTAATCGAATAAAGGCGCAAAGTAATCTAGAGCCAACGGTAATAGCGACAGGCGGACTGGCTACCTTAATTGCTAATGAGTCTACTGTGATTGACGTTGTTGAGCCATTTTTAACTTTAAAGGGATTGCAGCTGATTTATAAACGAAATCGTGAACAAGTGAAGAAGTAATTATACAGCATGGAAGGAGCATAACAAATGAAGGATTATCTAATAAAGGCGTTAGGCTATGAAGGACAGGTACGGGCATATGCTGTTTCAACAACTGATACCGTAGGAGAAGCTCAACGACGTCATTATACATGGCCTACTGCTTCCGCTGCCCTTGGGCGTGCAATGACGGCAGGTGTGATGATGGGCGGAATGTTAAAAGGTGAAGAAAAACTGACGATTAAAATTGAGGGCGGTGGCCCGATTGGATCCATCCTGGTCGACAGCAATGCGAAGGGAGAAGTCCGCGGATATGTGACTCACCCGCAAACCCATTTTGATTTGAATGAACAAGGAAAGCTGGATGTCAGGAAAGCGGTGGGGACAGACGGAGTGTTGACTGTAGTGAAAGATATTGGTCTCCGTGATCATTTTTCAGGTCAAGTACCGCTTGTATCGGGGGAATTAGGTGAAGATTTCACTTATTACTTCGCTACTTCCGAACAGGTGCCTTCTTCTGTAGGAGTGGGGGTCCTGGTGAATCCAGATAATTCGATACTTGCAGCAGGTGGATTTATCATTCAATTGATGCCAGGCACATCCGATGATACGATTTCCAAAATCGAGAGTCGTCTAAGCACAATAGCTCCTGTTTCTAAGATGATCCAGAAAGGTCTGACTCCTGAAGAAATCCTAACCGAGATTTTGGGTGAGGGCAATGTGAATATTTTAGAGAAAATGGATGTTGCATTTTCCTGTCAATGTTCAAGGGAAAGAATTGCCAATGCATTGATTAGCCTTGGACAAGATGAGATCCGGGATATTATTGAGACAGAGGGACAAGCGGAGGCACAATGCCATTTTTGTAATCAGACCTACCAATTCTCGAAGGAAGATCTCGAGGAACTAGAAGCAGAAACCAAAAAATAATTTACGGGGGATAAGGGTTTTGCCTAAACAAAAGCTTCGGGCGATTATTGCCGGCCTTGCATTGTTGAACCTGTTGACCATCATAATCTTTGTCATAAAACCGTTGATCATTTCAAAATCCGTCATTGGGCAGGAAACAGTCGCAAAGGTTGGTTCCAAGGATATTTCCCGGGAAGCATGGATTAATGAACTCGAAAAAAGGTATGGGGAAGATGTACTTGAGGAAATGGTCGATAAAGAGGTAGTGAAACAGGCAGCGGAAAAATACAAAGTGAAAACTTCGGATGAAGAGATCGATCGGGAACTTAAAATGATGAAAACAATGTATGGAACTGCCGGTCAGACTCTTAATAAAAGTACGGATCAATTGAGGCAGGAAATTCAGTCTAGTCTACTCCTTGAAAAGCTCCTCACAAAGGATGTTTCGGTTTCCGAAACGGCAATGCAGAATTACTATGATAATAATAAGGATATTTACCGAATCCCTACTACTTTCCATATTTCCCATATTACCTTGTCTACAAAAAAGCAGGCGGACCAAATCATACGTGAACTGGAGAAAGGTGTCTCCTTTAATGTCTTAGCGATGGAAAAATCCCTTGATGAATTCACTGCCAATCAGGGAGGCGACATGGGTTATATATCGCAGGATAATGAGCAAGTCTCCAAGGAATACATTACCGCTGCCGAGAAATTGAAGGCTAAAAAGTGGAGTGATCCAATACAAACGGAAGATGGTTGGGCCGTTATCTATCTGCATGAAAAAATAGAGGGCAAGCAGTATAAATATGAAGAAGTTAAAGATAAGATTCACCGCCAAATAGCTCTTGAACAGATTCAGGCACCGGTCTCCGGGAAGATTTTCTGGGATGAATTTAATGTAGAATGGTTTTATGGATTAAAAGAACAAAAGTAGGTCAATGGATTGTGTGAAAATTTAGAATATAGTATATAATCATTGACAATGAACCATTAAAACTGGTAACTTTAATTAATAAAACCAATAAACATACTCGGTATTGAAATGATAAGGAGTGGAGAAAATGGCACGTATAGCTAATTCTGTAATCGATTTAATTGGACAAACACCTATTGTGAAGTTAAACAAGCTTCAAAATGAAAACAGTGCAGATATTTATTTGAAACTTGAGTATTTTAACCCAGGCAGTAGTGTAAAAGACCGTATCGCCCTTGCGATGATCGAAGCAGCAGAAAAAAACGGTAACCTTAAGCCAGGTGATACGATCATTGAACCTACAAGCGGAAATACCGGAATAGGACTAGCGATGGTAGCGGCAGCCAAAGGCTATAAATCAATCCTGGTCATGCCGGAGACAATGAGCCTGGAACGCCGTAACTTGCTTCGCGCTTATGGGGCAGAGTTAGTTCTTACACCTGGTCCAGAAGGAATGAAGGGAGCAATCGCTAAGGCAACTGAGCTGTCTAAAGAAAAAGGTTACTTTATTCCGCAGCAATTCGAGAATGAAGCCAACCCTGAAGTTCATCGTAACACTACTGGCCCTGAAATTGTTGAAGCCTTTGGTGATGAAGGTCTGGATGCATTCGTTGCCGGAATCGGTACTGGCGGAACCATTACTGGTGCTGGTGAAGTCCTGCGTGAAAAATATCCTGACATTAAAATTTACGCTGTTGAGCCTGCGGATTCTCCTGTATTATCCGGTGGGACCCCGGGGCCCCATAAAATCCAAGGAATCGGTGCAGGCTTCGTTCCAAGTATTTTAAATACAGATCTCTATGACGAAATCATTCAAGTCAATACAGAAGAATCGTTCGATTACGCCCGTAGAGCAGCAAAAGAGGAAGGAATTCTTGGCGGAATTTCTTCTGGAGGCGCAATTGCTGCGGCTATTAAAGTGGCTGAAAAACTGGGAAAAGGCAAAAAGGTCCTTGCTATCATACCAAGTAATGGTGAACGTTACTTGAGTACACCATTATATAACTTTGAGTGAGACCAGATACTAAATGAGAAGCAAAGTTCCTTATGGGCTTTGCTTTTCTTTTTGTAGAAAGTCTGCGAAGTATTTCTAATCTTCACGGAGGGTTGCACTATACCTATGTAAATGGGTAAACTCGTATATATAGATTTCTTTAGGCGAAGGAGAACGTTGGATGTCATTAGCTGAAGTATCAAAAATAACATGCGGTTCATTTGATTTGGATTATAGCAAGAAAACCTTAATTATGGGGATTTTGAATGTTACGCCGGACTCCTTTTCGGATGGCGGGAAATATAATCGGGTAGATGCTGCTTTGAAGCATGCCGAACAGATGGTCAACGACGGAGCGGATATTTTGGACGTAGGCGGAGAGTCCACCCGTCCCAACTATGAGAGAATATCGGATGAAGAGGAGATTGAGAGAGTAGCCCCGATTATTGAGGCCATTTCCCGTAATATTGAGATACCAATATCGGTCGATACGTATAAATCAAGAGTTGCGGAAGAGGCAGTAAAAGCAGGAGCCCATATATTAAATGATATTTGGGGAGGAAAAGCAGATTCCTTGATGGCGAAGGTTGCGGCGGAATATAAGGTGCCGATTATCTTGATGCATAACAGGGATAATATGGGTTATGGACATTTTGTTCGGGATGTACTTCAAGATTTATTCGAAAGTATCATGTTGGTAAAGGATGCGGGAGTCAAGGACGAAAACATCATTCTCGATCCAGGCATTGGATTTGCGAAAGATTTAAAGTTAAATTTGGAAATGATGAGGAATCTTGATAAGCTGGTATCATTAGGTTATCCTGTGCTGCTTGCGACATCAAGAAAGTCCATGATTGGACATGTTCTGGACCTGCCGCCTAGTGAGCGGATGGAAGGCACTGCCGCTACAATCTGCCACGGCATTCAGCAAGGCTGTCAAATGGTTCGCGTACATGATGTAAAGGAAATGGCACGGACTGCAAAGATGATGGATGTTCTTTTAGGAAAAGGTGAATGAAATGGATAAGATATATGTGAATAAAATGGAGTTTTACGGTTATCATGGAGTTTTTCCGGAAGAAACGAAGCTTGGTCAGCGGTTTAAAGTGGATTTAATCGTCCAGACTGATTTAGCCAATGCTGGGAAGAGTGACAACCTTGAAGACTCAATCAACTATGGCGAGTTATATGAAGTGTGTAAAAGTGTTGTTGAGGGAGAGCCTTTTAAGTTAGTGGAAGCTGTTGCTGAAAAAATTGCTTCTGAACTACTTAATAAATATTCTTCCATCGAGACATGCACCGTGAAGGTATATAAACCAGATCCTCCTATAGCGGGGCACTATGACTCGGTAGCTATAGAAATTGTAAGGGGACGCTGATTGTGGTAAATATTGCTTACCTTTCTATAGGATCGAACTTAGGGGATCGCCTTGATACTTTCCGAACGGCTTTCCAATTATTGTCTGAAAACCCGCATATCCAGTTGGCGGCCTGCTCTTCTTTATATGAAACAGACCCGATAGGATATGCCGACCAGGACTGTTTTTTAAATGCTGTCCTTAAAGTGAAAACCGATTTAGAACCAGAGGAATTACTTCACGCCTGTATGAAAATCGAAACCGATTTAGGGAGAAAAAGGGAAATTAGGTGGGGTCCCCGTACTTTAGACCTTGACATTTTGTTATATAATCATGAAAATATTGAGACAGAGATTCTTTCAGTCCCGCACCCTCGTATGCACGAGAGGGCTTTTGTTATCGTGCCTTTAATGGAAGTGGACCCTGATATTAGGCTTCCGCACATGCATGCACCTTTGAGCGACTTGCTTGAACAGATTCCGGATAAAGAAGGAGTTCGATTATGGAAGGTGAAAAATGGGGAAGGCGCATTCGCGCTTTTCGAAAGTTAAAGGGTTATACACAGGAAGGCTTTGCGAGAGAAATAGGCGTTTCCGTTTCCTTGTTGGGGGAAGTTGAAAGAGGGAACCGAAACCCTTCAGAGGCATTTTTACTGGAAGTGGCGGATATCCTTCATGTTTCCATTGAGGAGCTTCAACCTCCTGAGGATAAATGAAAGAATGTTATAGGAGGTCACACGTGTTAAAAATAGGCGATATAGAAATGAAAAATCCGGTAGTGCTAGCACCGATGGCCGGAGTCTGTAACTCGGCATTCCGCTTGACGGTCAAGGAATTTGGTGCTGGTCTAGTTTGTGCGGAGATGGTCAGTGACAAAGGAATCGTTCTTCAAAATGCCAAAACGCTGAATATGCTTTATATAGATGAAAGAGAAAAACCATTAAGTTTGCAAATCTTTGGCGGCGAAAAGAAATCCTTGGTCAAAGCTGCTCAATTCGTTGATAAGAATACAAATGCCGATATCATTGATATCAATATGGGCTGCCCTGTCCCGAAAATCACGAAATGTGATGCAGGGGCGAAATGGCTTCTAGACCCGAATAAAATTTATGAGATGGTTTCCGCGGTTGTTGATGCTGTCGAAAAGCCTGTAACCGTGAAAATGCGCATTGGCTGGGATGAAGAGCATGTGTTTGCGATTGAAAATGCTCAGGCAGTTGAACGCGCGGGTGGTAAAGCCGTTTCCATGCATGGGAGAACCCGGGTTCAAATGTATGAAGGAAAAGCTAACTGGGACATCATTCGTGAAGTGAAGAAATCGATTAATATCCCTCTTATAGGTAACGGTGATGTGGAAACTCCGCAGGATGCGGAAAGAATGCTTAAAGAAACGGGTGTTGACGGTGTCATGATTGGCCGTGCAGCACTAGGTAACCCGTGGATGATTTACCGGACTGTAAAATATTTAGAAACGGGTCAACTGATGGATGAACCTACAGTTCGTGAAAAGATGGATGTTTGTGTACTTCATATGGATCGTCTGATTGCACTGAAAAACGAAAACGTCGCTGTCCGTGAAATGCGTAAGCATGCTTCTTGGTACCTAAAAGGTGTTAAAGGGAATGCCAAGGCACGTAAAGGGATTAACGATTGTGAAACAAGGGAAGATGTCGTGAGCCTTCTTTATGGAATGGTCGATGATATTGAAGCGAAGGAAATGAACATTCAAATGGTCTGATGTTGACTTCGCCTTCCTGTTTTCCTATAATACGCATATCTTAAACTGCCATTAAACCTGGCAGTTTTTATATATACATAAAGAAGTTTTTAAGATAAAAAGCTGTTGAATTCTTGTACTTTATGTAAGAATAAATACGTATGCAAAAGAATTTCTGATAAATTATATAAAGCTTTTATTAATAAAGATGGAGATGATTTTCGTGAGTCATGAAGAATTGAATGACCAACTGCAAGTGAGACGCGATAAAATGCAGGCCATGATTGATAATGGACAAGACCCATTCGGGAGCAGATTCGAGCGCACACATAACACTCAAGAGATAGTTAGTGCTTATGGGGAATTAGAAAAAGAAGATCTTGAAGAAAAAGAAATTGAAGTTACGATCGCTGGCCGGGTAATGACTAAGCGTGGAAAAGGGAAAGCGGGATTTGCCCATATTCAGGATATTAGCGGCCAAATCCAAATCTACGTCCGTTTAGATAATATAGGTGAAGATGCTTACCAAATTTTCAACCAAACGGATCTGGGCGATATCGTAGGGGTCACTGGTGTAATTTTCAAAACGAAAGTCGGGGAACTTTCCATTAAAGCTAAAGAATATGTGTTCCTTGCTAAAGCGCTTCGCCCATTACCTGATAAATTTCATGGTCTAAAGGATGTTGAAGAGCGTTATCGGAAACGTTATGTTGATTTAATTACAAATGAGGAAAGTAAAAACACGTTGATCATGCGCAGTCGTATTGTACAAGCCATGAGACGATATCTTGATGATCATGGATACCTTGAAGTAGAGACGCCTCTATTGCACTCTGTTGCTGGTGGAGCTGCTGCACGCCCTTTCCTTACTCATCATAATGCATTGGATATGTCTTTGAATTTAAGGATTGCCATCGAGCTTCATCTAAAACGCTTAATCGTTGGCGGATTAGAGAAAGTTTATGAAATAGGACGGGTTTTCAGGAATGAAGGAGTATCTACAAGACACAATCCGGAATTCACATTGATTGAATTATACGAGGCATATGCTGATTACCAAGATATCATGGGTTTAACCGAAAACCTGATTGCCCATATAGCACAAGAAGTTCTGGGGACGACTACCATTCAGTATGGGGAGTATGAAATAGAGTTAAAACCGGAATGGAAAAGACTTCACATGGTTGATGCTGTAAAAGAATATACAGGTGTGGACTTCTGGACTCAAATGAGTAAAGAAGAAGCCCAACAGCTTGCTAAAGATAACGGAATTGAAGTTAAGGAATCCATGGAATTTGGTCATATTGTAAATGAGTTCTTTGAACAGAAGGTTGAAGATAAGTTAATTCAACCTACATTCATTTATGGACATCCAGTGGAAATCTCTCCGTTAGCAAAGAAAAACCCGGAAGATTCCCGTTTTACCGATCGTTTTGAGTTATTCATTGTGGGTAGGGAGCATGCAAATGCCTTCACGGAACTTAATGACCCTATTGATCAACGTCAACGCTTTGAAGCACAATTAAAAGAACGAGAGCAAGGTAATGATGAGGCTCATGAAATGGATGAAGATTTCTTGGAGGCTTTAGAATACGGAATGCCGCCAACTGGCGGATTGGGAATTGGTGTTGACCGTTTGGTTATGCTATTGACCAATTCTCCTTCTATACGTGACGTGCTGTTATTCCCGTTAATGAGACACCGCTAATAATGTAAGGTAATTAATGATTGCAGGGCCGAATTCGGACGGCTGGGATTCAGGAGTGTAGCTCATGATCCCGGTTAGTTCAATTCGGTTTTTGTTTTTTAATTATAATTTCATGTCTTTTAATTGATTGGATTCTAGGGTTGGAAAGAAAAACAACATTATCTCAAAAAACTTTATAAAAGGTATTGCGCAGTTACCGTAATGGTGTTATATTTATATCTGTCGTTACGAACGAGTTGCAAACGGATTACAAACTTTAAAAAAAGTTTTAAAAAGTTGTTGACTCAGAGTGATGAAGATGTTATTATTAATAAGCTGTTCCGAAAGACATTGCTCTTTGAAAACTGAACAAAACAAAGCGCCAACGTTAAATTTTAAGTGAGCACACACTATCAAAAAAGCAAATGAGCAAGTCAAACATTTCTTCGGAGAGTTTGATCCTGGCTCAGGACGAACGCTGGCGGCGTGCCTAATACATG